>DATJXK010000200.1:0-4260 GCA_035500235.1 Pseudomonadales bacterium
GACCGATTCGGTGGCAAAAACTCTGACAGCAGGAATCCCAAGCTGGTTTAGCACATACGACGCCGCTCGAACGTCATCCCCATTCTCGATGCCCTGTTTTTCCTTTTCGTCCCGGATGCAATACCACGGAGCGGAATAGTAATACTTTTCCTGACTGATGGTTAATGGCTCTCCTTCGTTCTCTTCAATGGAGGTAATCCATTTATATTTTTCCATTTTCAATGTGCACCGCCACTAGCAAGCAGCGGGGAAGCTTTGACCTTAAAATAAGTTTGTCATGCTTCCCATGAGCGGCACAAATGCGTTGCGCCGCCAAGGGAAACACCACTGGAAAGAACATCCATATGATAGCAAAACGAAGCGTCGATTGCAAGCGGTCGACAGTCAAGTCAGCCTTATTACATCAGGCTTTTGCACTTTTGTGGGCGAGCTCTTCGAGGCCGCCACGCCTCAAAAGTTCGGTGTTGATTTCAGACAATTCAGCCAGTCTGCTTTGAAATTTCAAATGCGCGGCAATGCCCGTGCGGGCCTTTCTTCGCTGTTCCGGCGTTTTGAGCAAAAACTTCCGCACCCTGCCGGTTCCCAGGCACTGCACCAGATAATAGAACGGGCCGTGCTTGAATCCGCGCTGGCAGCGGCAATTCCTTTTCCCGCAAGTCAGGTATTGGCGGACATACGAAGCGCGCAACAAATGGGTCGGGACGTGAAACCTGGCCAACAGAACAGATCTTTGCTTCCGTAAATCGCGTGTGGTCTGCTTTTGGAGTGTCTTAACCATAATTAAAGCTAAGAACTTCCTGCTGGCGTCACAAGCCCAAACATCACTTTGATGGCGGCGGACTCTTCAAGACATTTTGAATGACCTGATGGATGGCCTTCTGCGTTGCTTTCTGCTCTCCTGGAGTCTGCTTTGGGAATACTCTCTCAATCTCAAAGCCGTGCCGCTTGTCTTTTTCTGCCATCGGCTGCGGCGCCGGCGGCTGTTCTGATGTCGCTGCCAGTTTGCGCAGCTCATCAATGAACTCATCCGGCGTGTAATAGCCAACCTTAGCCGCGGTTTCCGACCCAAGTGCTCCCTGGACGTCTGCGGCTATGTATTCCAAAAACTTGCGGCCGGTCGCCACTACGGCTATCCGCGAGAAGCCAGCTGCCAAACATTTCTTAACATTTTGAAATTCGTGCTCTCTGCCACCAGCGACGGCGATCTCCACGGCAATGTCTATGTGCCCTCGGCGTATAACCACGTCGGCCGCTTCCATCGAATCTTTGGCCAATTGCTTTTCCCTCTCGGCGTAGAATCCAAGCTTCAAGGCAGCCTCTTTTATCCGCTTCTGGATAGATTGATGACGCGCTTTTCCACGCCCCGGCAGCTTCGTTCCCACTGTATCTGCAACGTCAACCACAGCCTTTTCTTTTTCCGAATCCGTAACTTCCGGAATTTCCGTAGTGACCGACGATTTAAGTTTAACCGCAGGTGGTGGCTTTGCAGTCTTCGGAACTTCGGCAATCTTCGGCAGTTCTGCAACATTAGGTGATTCGGAATGTTCCGGGCCAACTTCCGACGGCTGAACAAGAGTTGGCGCTGGCGGTGCCGGTGGGGTCGGCGGTTTGGGCGGTGGTGACTCGGAAGGTGTATCCGGCGGCGGCTTGGGTTTGTTACCGCCCATGTTGGCCAGCCAAGCTGCCTCCACTTTCGCGCGTGGCGTCGCATACTTCGCGCGTGAAGCGGCGATTACTTCAACCCGGCGATTGTCCGCTTCCGGCTGTTCCGGCAATTCCGGTTTGCGTAACGCCAGATTGAAATCGAAATCGTTCCGTTCCACCCGGACAAGCGCGTGGAACTTTTCCAGCGTTTTCAAATGCCTGACCTCGAACGATTCGAAGCCATCGCTTAATTTTTTGGCGTCATCGTCCTCAACGCGAAAGACGACGCGGGTGCATGGATGAGCCATAACAGCACTGGCGACATCGGGACTGCTCTGCAACTGATGCAACTGGTGATGTGCCAGTATCAGCCCTACACGATATTTACGGGTTTCCGACAGAATCTCCGCCATGCTGGGCGTGATGAAATTGGCGAATTCATCTATGTAAATCCAAAAGTCCTTGCGAGCCTCCATCTCCTGGCTCTGTCGCGCCATGGCAATCTGTTGAAATTTGGAGATCAGCAGCGTGCCAAGGAGAGACGAATTCTCATTTCCAAGACCCTTGGGCAGTCTCGCTAAAAATATTTTACCGCTGTCCATGATGTCGGCGAAATCCAGTTTATTCTGCGGTTGCGACACCATGTTGCGAATTGATTCGCGTGAAAAGAAATCCTGCAAGCGCGCCAAAACTGAGCCGATGGATTTGCCACCGGTCAATTGTGGAAATACGTTCTGCCAAAAATAAACGACTCCCCAATCTTGAACCCGCTCCAGAAATTCCTTACGGAATGGTTTCTCCGCCAAGAATCGCTGCAAATCCAGCAAGGTGCCGCCCTCTCCGCTCTTTAGAACCGCGAGAATAGCGTTTTGCAGAACGGTATCCATCTGCTCGCCCCATGAGGATGACAGGCGATGAAACACAGCGACCAAGTCGGACGCCAACAGGTTCTTTTCTTCATTTGTTTGAGCTTGAAGGATGTTGAAGCTGACAGGGAACTCGACATCGGATGTGTCAACCAAAACCACGTCGTCAATCCGCTCATCGGGAATGATACCCAAAATCTGCTTAACCAAATCGCCGTGCGGATCCAAAACAGCCACACCCTCGCCGTTCTCGATGTCCTGTTGGATCATATTGAATAGCAATGACGATTTGCCGGTGCCGGAAGTGCCGACGATGTGGGTGTGCCGCACGCGTTGGTCGGTGGTGAGGTATACAGGAACAATTTCTCCAAGGTGCTCGTTGTCACCGATAACGATGCCTGGTGGTTTTCGCACTATGTCCGGTGCCGCCTTGGTGGCGCCCGAATCGCGCAGTAATACCGGCGATTGCACTTCACTGGACGGCAGATGGACGAATCCGGCAAGCTCATCGCCGTTAAGCAGCATCCCCGTTCGCCGCGTTTGTCTGCGCAGAACGTCTTTAGCGTGATCATCCAGAGCATAATCCTCGAATTGGAGCGGGATGAGAGCGTTGCCGTTGGGATTGGAGAAAATACGTAGAGATGCGGCCAGGTCGCGGGCGATTTCGAATAATCGCCTTTCAGTGTCCGTCCTCGCCAGAATCCGCACCACCACGGCAAACAGTGGCATGGCGATTTTCTTTTCCGCTGCCTCCGTCAGTTCGGGTGAATCGATAAAGAACGGCTTGTCGTCTTCACGCGTTACTGAACGCAGGATGCTTTCCGCCCACGGATTTTGCACTGGCTGCCAAAGAACTTGAAACAAAGCCAATTCGTTCTCTTGCAATTTTGATAATGCGGCTATGGTGCCGATGAACGGATCAGACTTGCCGGCGGCCAGCGGCAACATGAATTCCTTCTCCAAGCCAAATTCAACTGCGAAGGCGTAGTCTCCTTCAATCGCGTCCCATGCTTTTTCCAGCGAGCCTTCGAGTTCACGAAACTGCGCAGCCGGGAATTGTGCCTGCAATTGTGTCCCTAGTGCCGGAGCGTCTTCTTTGCTGGTAGCAAACTGCGTTACAACTCGTTTATGAACGCCGAGCAATTCAAAAGCAATTGGCTCCTGGCAGAGGGAAACATTGGAAAAGAATTGTTCAAATGAATCTTTGGCCAAGTCCAGGTCGGCTGGTAGGGCAACCTGCAATTCAATCAGCGGCTCACGAATCAGCGGCGTCGGTTCAGGTTCTTCTTCGGGTTCGACTGCCGCCGGTTCTGCCGGGAGAGCAATTTTGCGAGCGAGTTTTTGAACCAAGGAACTTAAAATCGTCGGCCTGCGTCCGTCATCTGCCACTGGTGTTTCGGGCAGGTACCGGCGTTGAAAGGGAACAAAAGGCGGTTCGGGCTGAACAGGTTCGCCGTAGATTTTCCAACCGCGTCCGCGCAATTCCCAGTCATGAAATTGTTCCGAGAATTGTTCGTGAGCCGTTGGCATGCCTCACGCCTTATTTTTCCGGCTCAGGTTTGCGCGGCGGGACCGGCTTGTAAAGGTCACCGAAAATCGGGGCACGTTCATACTGCCGCACCAATTTGATTCCCTTGGCGCCGGTGAACTCTTCGGCAATCGCTTTTATGATGGCGGGGACAATGTTCAAGTACGCCAACCGCGCGTCCAACCGGTAATAGGTCTCTTTGCGAAACCAGTTTTCGTAGAT
>DATJXK010000201.1:0-9086 GCA_035500235.1 Pseudomonadales bacterium
CGCAAACCGCACTTTCCAAATGGAAGGCTCTCCGCTCCGGCCATTTTCATAATAGGCCGGAACGACCAATAAGACACCCGAAGGCGAAACTAAATTCAGGTCAAGGCGTACCTCCTCGGCGCGATAAGGGCTATTAGTCCAGACGGCAACCAGCGCCGCCTTAAAATCCATTCGTTGATATAAGGCTGGATCGGCGGTAAGAGACTTAACATCTTCAATTTGGCCGCGGACAAAGCACACCCTAAAAAGGAAAAAAATAACTATTAATGCGCGAATAAATTTCCCCTCATTCCCCATTATCGTTATGCGGTTTAAAAAAGATAAATGACTCACACGGTAAATATTGGTTCGTTTTAATCGATTTAAGACAGGTTCAACATCCCCCAAATGGCGTATTTTAGCCGGTTCGAAATTAGTCAACATTTCGAAGGGGCGTTGTTTTTCTCATTTTCCCGAACCCAATTAATTGTGCCCACGTTAACCGCAACTATAGGCACCAAACCTGGCAAGAAATATTATGACTGTGGGCGGAATTAGCTAACCCCTACTGCACTTATTTTTTAAGGCCAAATCAATAGTCGCACCGGGGTAGGATTGTAAGCGTTGCAAGGATTGTTCAGTTGCGGGCAATTCGAGATGAGGCAGATGATATCCATTGCCGCGCGCAGTTCCACGTAACGTCCGCCGGCACTCACGCCGTCTTCAAACGAAAGACCGCCCGTGGGCGTCACTGGCACGTTCATGAAGAAATTGATGTTGTGCGTAATGTCGCATTTCGTCACGCCGCGTCCCCAACTCGAAATCGTGAGCATGAAAGTATCCCGGCAACTGTGCATTGGACGTTTCTCGATAGCGTAACGCACCTGGTTGCTCTCCGCCGCGCACGCGCCGCCGAGGGTGTCGTGCCGGCCGCACGTATCGGCAATGATTTCCGCCAGCACATTGCCCTCGCTGGAAATCAGGTTTGTGCCCGTGGTAAGATAAATGGAACCTTGCTCGCGAATGGTGTCCTGCGCCGAGTAACGATCGGACATGTCATGCGCATTGTAAAACAACGTGTCCACCGCCTGGTTGCCTTCGAGGTCCACGATGCGAAATACCTGGCCGCGTTTGATTTCATACATCCAGCCCTCGCCGGCGGGCAGGGTGAGATCGTAAATCGCTTTGGCCGGGTCCAAGGTGCTTTCCGTCAGGATAAATGTGCTCATAAGGTTCCCAAAAAGAGGCGTTCGGTCAGGATAAAACTGCGCTCGTTTTCCTTGCGGAAATTCCGGCATGCATCATCCGCGCCGGGCGGCGGCGTTTGGAGGATGGAAAGGCGCACGGGCTTTGGCGCATATTGGGGATTCGGATCCAGCGGATGCTGGCAGGTGTTCAGGACCACCAGCACATTCATTTCCGCCCGCAAATCAACCTGGCCGCCCGCCCTGGAATTACCCGCATGAAAAAGCATTTTACCCTCGGCATCCACGTCCACGCGGCTGAAAAAATTCACGTTGGCGACGAGGTCGCGCTTGCCCAATCCATATTTGCCCAGCTCGATGAGAAAATTATCGTGCGCGTTGCGATACCAATCGTTTCGTTTTTCCTGGTAACCGGCCTCGCCATATTTCTTTTTCACCAGCATCGCATTGCCATGGCCGCCCAGCGGGTCGTGCCAGCCTACGCTATCATCTGTAATGGAGAGCAGGGCGTGTCCCATGTCGCTCATCAGCACGTGGCCGCGCGTCAATTTGGCGGTGTATTGCGCCTTGAGCGTGTCGGGCAAGTTGAGGCGGTTCAGCGGATTTTCCAACTGGTAAGCCATGAGGCCAACGTTCGCGCCGCCTTCGATATCGGTGATGCGCAGTGTCAAATGCCGCCGCAGCACAAACGACCACATGCCCCCGCCGGGCACGGTCTCTTCGAACAAAACTTTTTCGTTATCCTTCATGCCGGGATGATTTTGATTTCAAATCTCAGTTTCACAACGATTTATTTCTGCAACGACTGCCGGTACGTCCGCCAGCCGCCAAAATGGGTAATGTCTTGCGCGCCTTCCAGTGCGATGGGCTCGCATAAAAATCCTTTCACGCTGCTGCCGTCCTCCAGTTCCAGCGTGCCGATACCCAGCGGCGACGGGATTTCCGCGACGAATGAACCAAATGCTGCATCGTCCAACGCCCAGACTTCAATCTCGATGCCTTGTGGCATTTTTTCGGCGACACGCCGCAATCCCGGCTTGGGCGGCTGTGTGTTCGGCAACGCGTAAAGCCGATAGTGCGGCGACGTGCGGGTTTGCCGGACAAATCGCGCGCGCCGGGAAGTAAGCTGGTGATTGAGCGGCTGTCCGCGCAGGTGCGCGCCGACCACCGCCAGCAGCACGCCGGTGTCCTTTTTGTCCGGCAGCGGCTGTTCGGAAATTTTGGCAGTGGTCGCGCCGATATTGCCGCCTGTTGCGGCATGAAAACGCGCGCCGAGAGCGAGCAACGTATCATCTGAAAACGCCGGTCCAACCAACGTAATACCAAATGGCAAATGATTTGATTCCCGAAACCCGGCAGGCACCGCGAGCGCGGCCAGGTCCAGCAGGTTCACGAAGTTGGTGTAATGGCCAAGATTGCTGTTCAAGCGAATGGGGTTCGCGAGGACTTCTTCAATCCGATACGTCGTGCCGGTGGTCGGTAGCAGCAGCACATCCAGTTCGGAAAAGATCTTGCGGGCCTGTTGCGTATACGCCTGCAACTGATATTGCGCGTCGAACACGGCCACGGCGTCGAACTTTGCCGCGCCGGCAATAATTTCCCGGACGACCGGATGAATCTTATCACTATGTTCTTCGAAAAATTTTCCAATCGCCCAGCGCCGTTCCGCCACCCACGGACCGCGATAGAGCAGGGCGGCGGCCTGCGCAAATGGCGTGAAATCGAATTCGACCGATTCACCGCCACAGGCGCGCAATGTGGTAATCGCTTTTTCGTAAAGCGCGGCCGCTTCGGCATCGCCAAAGAATTCGCGCTGTGCCGGCGGCAAAATGCCAAAACGAAAAGTGTCGGGAAAAGTAACACCGTTTTTTGGACGCTGGCGCGAATAGGGATCGCTGGCGTCAAAGCCGGCCATGACATCGAGCACGTTCTGCGCATCGTAGCAACTGCCCGCGAAAATCGAAACGCAATCGAGCGAACGGCACGCTGGAAAAACGCCGGTGTTGCTTACCAGGCCGCGCGTTGGTTTATGGCCGACGATATTATTAAAGGCTGCGGGAACCCGCCCCGAGCCGGCGGTGTCCGTTCCCAAAGCAAACGAAACCATGCTCGACGCGACCGCTACGGACGAACCGGAGCTGGAGCCGCCGGAGATATATTTGGAGTCGAAAACCGATTGGCAGGCTCCGTAGGGCGAACGCACACCGACCAACCCGGTGGCGAATTGGTCCATATTCGTTTTGCCAATCAAGAGCGCGCCTGCAGCGATCAGTCTTTCCACGACCGTGGCCGACGCTTTGGGTGTGAAGGCAAAGGCCGGACAGCCAACGGTCGTAGGCATGCCCGCGAAATCAACATTATCCTTGATGGCAAAAGGCACGCCATAGAGCGGCAAGTTATCCACTGGTTGAGGCGGCAGCGCCCGCGCCATTTCCAACAGACGTTTGTGGCTGGTCCTTTCAATCCAGACGTTGGGGAACTTCGGATTATCCGCGCGACGCCACGCTTCTTCCGCAATTTGTTCAGGCGTGACACGCTTCTCGCGGTAAGCGCGCCGCAGACCGGCAATGTCAAAATGGATATCCATGGGCTAGCTCTTCTCCTCCACGATCGCCAGCGATTGCCCGGCGGAAACCATTTTGCCCGGCGCGACGGCGATTTTTTTCACGATGCCCGCCACGGGCGATTCCACGCCGACCTCCATTTTCATGGCCTCGACCACGACAATTTTTTGCCCGGCGCTGACCCGTTCGCCTTCCTTGGCCAACACGGCCCAGATGTTGCCCGTGATGGGCGACGCCACCAGTTGGCCGTTTTTCGGCACGACCAATTCATCGGCGGGCGCTTCGTCCGATTCGGTGACGGTGAAATTATTCGAGCCATCGGCAATCCAGCGGTCCCGTTCTTCGGCGAAGGCCTTTTGCTGCTTCTGCCGGAACTTCGCGATGTCCGCTTCGTTGTCTTTGAGAAACTTTTTGTATTTCGGGATGCTGAACGTTTCTTCCGTGATGTCCAGGTGCGCGCGGCCGTGCAAAAAAGCCTGGCGAAAATCGAGCAATTCCTTTTCCGAAACCGGATAAAAATGAATCTGGTCAAAGAAACGCAGCAGCCACGGTTTGCCCGGCGGAAATTCCGCCGTGGTGCGATGTGTGTTCCAGATTTGCGCGGTGCGGCCCACGAGCTGGTAGCCGCCGGGGCCTTCCATGCCGTAAATGCACATGTAAACGCCACCGATGCCCACGACATTTTCCACCGTAAACGTGCGCGCAGGATTATATTTGGTGGTGACAAAGCGGTGCCGCGGATCCACTGGCACGGCACACGGCGCGCCCAGATAAACGTCGCCCAGGCCGAGCACGAGATAGCTGGCCTTGTAAACCGTTTCGCGCACTTGCTCCACGCTATCGAGGCCGTTCATGCGCCGGATGAATTCGATATTGCTCGGCAGCCAGGGCGCTTTGGGACGGACGGATTGCTGGTATTTCTCAATCGTCAAACGAATGCCGCTTTCATCGTAAGCGAGCGGCATGCGCACGATGCGCGTGGGAACTTCGAGGGATTCGATGGATGGCAAATCGCGTTCCGCCTGCACCAGAATTTCGACGAGCTTTTGCGAAGTGATAACGCGGCTGTCGAAATTGATTTGGAGCGAGCGCACGCCGGGCGAAAGCTCGATGACGCCTTCAATCGGATGTTTCGCGAGCCATTCCATCAGGGTATGCACGCGGAAACGCAACTCGAAATCGAGGACGAGCGGCCCGTATTCAATGAGGAGATATTTATCGCCCGCCTGCCGGTAAACCACGCCGGGACCGTTGGCCAGAGGAGTAATGGTATGCAACACGGCGCTGCTTTTTGTGCAGGTAGGGAATTTTTTGACCAGAATTTCCGGCGTCGACGAAAACGTTTTTTCAGAAAGCGCCGAAATCGCTTCATCCTGGCTGCGCTCCAGTTCCAGGGCTTCGTTGAAAGTAATTTGCCGGAAGCGAATGGTATCGCCGGGCCGAAGCTGGCCGACCTTCCAAAATTCCGCCTTGGCAATGGTGACCGGGCAAACGAATCCGCCGAGGCTGGGACCGTCCTTCGCCAAAATCACGGGCATGTCGCCGGTGAAATTGATGGTGCCGATGGCGTATTCGTTGTCGTGGATGTTGGAGGGATGCAGGCCGGCATCGCCGCCGTCGGTGCGGGCAAATTCCGGTTTCGGGCCGATGAGCCGGATGCCGGTGCGGCTGGAATTGTAATGGATTTTCCAGTCCGTCGCGAAAAACTCGGCGATGAATTTTTCTGTGAAGAAATCCGGCGCGGCGTGCGGCCCATAGAGAACACCAATTTCCCAATGCGACTGATATTTCGGGACCAGCGACACCGAAGCAGAGGCCATGGGGACAAAGGATGGCGCGGTCCGGTGGAGGTGCAGGACATCACCGTGGCGAAGGGTGCGTCCTGCGTGGCCGCCGAATTTGCCGAGGGCAAACGTAGATTTGCTGCCCAAATAATCCGGCACATCAAATCCGCCTTGCACAGCCAGATAACTGCGGCAGCCCGCGCCTTTAACCCCCCCCAGTTTCAACACACTTCCAGTGCGAACATGGACGCTTTGCCAAAAAGAAACTGGATTTCCGTCGAGTGTGGCCTTCATCTCCGCGCCGGTCAGGGCAATGGTCGTGTCCCGATTGAATTTCAATGTCGGGCCGGAGAGCGTGAGTTCCAACCCGGCGGCGGTTTCGGGATTTCCTACGAGCTTATTGGCAACACGAAAGGCGTAATCATCCATCGGGCCGGATGGCGGCACGCCGATGCTCCAGAATTTAATGCGCCCCGGATAATCCTGGATGCTGCTTTGCGTGCCGGGTTCGATGACATCAACGGTTGCCGGCTGATAGGGAAACGTTGCGAGCCACTTGGTGTGAATATCGCCGGAGGCGAACTCATTTGTCGCAATGACCTGCCGCAGGTACTCGAGATTACATTCGATGCCGGCAAGTTGGGTTTCGGCAAGCGCGGTTTGCAATTTGGCCACGGCTTCGGTCCGTGTCGGCGCGGTCACGATGATTTTTGCAATCATCGGGTCGTAAAAAGACGGGATCTCCGAGCCGCGCTCGATCCATGTTTCAATCCTCGCACCAGCAGGAAACAGAACCTCTGTCAAAACACCGGAACTGGGCTGGAAATTTTTGTTCGGGTCTTCTGCATAAAGCCGGACTTGAACCGAAGCGCCGTGCGAAACGGGCTTAAACGATTTCAAATCAAGCTCGCCTGCCGCCTGCTTTACCATCCATTCAACCAGGTCGATGCCCGTGACTTCCTCCGTCACGCCGTGCTCCACCTGGAGGCGGGTGTTGACTTCGAGGAAGTAGAATTTCAGGTCTTTGACATCGAAAACAAATTCCACCGTGCCGGCGGATTGATAGCCAACGGAATGCGTGAGGCGCACAGCGGAATCCAGCAACAATTGGCGCAATTCAGCAGACAAGCCGGGCGCGGGCGTTTCCTCAATCACTTTTTGATTGCGTCGTTGCGCGGAACAATCGCGCTCGCCCAGCGCCACGACGTTTCCTTTTCCATCACCAAAAATCTGCACTTCGATATGCCGCGCGGTAGCGACAAATTTTTCGAGGTACACACCGCTTTGCTTGAACGCACTGGCCGCGAGACGCTTGACTGATTCGTAGGCTTCAACCAATTCGTTTTCATTAGCACACATGCGCATGCCAATGCCGCCACCACCAGCAGTGCTCTTTAGCATCACTGGATATCCAATGCGTGCGGCTTCCTTTTTCGCATGATCGAGGTTGTTGAGCAGTTCGCTACCCGGCAGCATCGGCACGTTATTGTGTTTGGCCAGTTCCCGCGCGGCGTGCTTCAGCCCAAAATCGCGCATTTGTTTTGGTGTCGGCCCAATAAAAACAACGCCTTCGCGCGCGCAGGCTTCGGCAAAATCGGCATTCTCGCTCAAAAACCCATACCCGGGATGGATCGCTTCCGCGCCGGTCGTCCGGGCCGCCGCAAAAATTTTTTCAAAATTGAGATAGCTGTCCACGGCGGGTGCGCCGCCGATACAAATAGCTTCATCTGCTTGCGCGACATGCAACGAATGGATGTCCGCCTCCGAGTAAATCGCGACCGAACGCGCGCCTATTTTTGTGAGGGTCCGGATGATCCGGCAGGCAATCGCGCCGCGATTGGCGATGAGGACTTTTTTAAACATAGATTAATGTGCGAAAATAAAAAATTTCAGTGGTGAGTAGTGAGAGAATTTAAGGACATCTCTTTTGTCCAATTTCTAAAGTGCTCGCGTTCGCGTTTGGCCATCCAGTTATTTATCTCTTTCAAGTCGGCAACAGGTTTGCCGGTGAACGGCTCGCATTGCAGATAACCATCCGGCCCAAATTCCGGTGTCATGGTGGTGGTCTCGAAACCGCGCGCAGACTGCTCCTGCCAAATGAGCGACCACCAGCGTTCATGGGCTTCGAGTGCGGGGAAAAATGCTGGTGCCGCCGGATGCGGCACTTGCGGCCCCTGGTCGTAGCCGACGCGTGCATGAACATGATGCGCGTGCCGCGCGCAGAGTGCGATGATTTCCGGCTCGGTATCTATTAACCGCTCACAAACAACGCACCAGTGCGAAAAATCGCACGTCAGTTTCATTTGCGGCAGCTCATGCAAAATATCCCTTGTGATCCAAGGATTAAACAGCGAACGGCTCCGATGGGTCTCGAAACTCATCGTGATGCCGAGCTTATCAGCCAATTCCATGGCCTTTTCAAAAAAAAGAACGCTCATACTCATGGGCCAGGCGTCGCAGCCCCCGATAACCGTGAGAAAAAGCGGATTGCTTTCGAGCGTAAATTCCGCCTGGCGATGCAACGATTCCAAATGCGCCTCCACCGTTGCTTTGCGATTCGGCACATAGCTCCCTGCGGTACAAATTTCTGCGATGAAATCCAAGCCGGAATCCGGCAGTTTGCTATGGAATTCCCGTCTCATTTCGGGCGGGACCTGCCCCTCAATGCCGTCGAAGCCGTTTTCGCGGCAATCGGAGACGGCATCATCCAGGCTGCCGGAATGTCCCCACAGTGTTTTGAAAATTTTCAGTTCCATTTATTTATTCTCTCCCATGCTGAGAGCGACACGGAAGCCCAAGTTATCCGCGCGAAAATTTGCCTCGCGCCAGTCGCGCCATGAACTGCGGAGCAGGCTGGGCAAATAATCCCATGCCCCACCACGAATTACATGGTTGTTGTTATCGCCTTCCATCCACGCGTTACCATTCGCAGGTGCACCGGTATAATCCGGATGCCAGGCATCTGCCACCCATTCACAAACATTGCCGTGAAAATCATGGAGGCCAAATGCATTGGCCGAATAGCTGCCCACCGGCGCCCGATGCCCAATGCCTGCCCTCAATCCATTTTCATCATACAGAAAATTTGCCGAGGCCGTCGTAATGCCATTGCCGGTCGAGAATGGCGTGCGCGAACCAGCGCGGCACGCAAATTCCCACTCTGTTTCACTCGGCAAACGATACCGACGATCTGTTCGCCCAGCCAGCCATTCACAATAGGCCGTCGCATCATGCCAGTTTACATTAATGACCGGAAGATGTTCGTTGTCGCCCGGCAAATGCCCCGGGCGGAACCTGCGAAATTCTCCCGCGGTCACTGGATATTTTCCCAAAGCAAAACATTCAGTAAATTTTATGCGGTGCGCCGGGCGCTCCGTGTCGTTGGCGAATTTGTCCGCGGCATTTTCGCCCATCATAAATTCGCCAGACGGCAGCGTCACCATCCACGGCGCGAAATCAACATCGCGCCAGGTTGAATCCTTGACCTGTGTTTCGATGGCTGGGTTAAGGGTCATCAATCCACTTTCCATTTTGCACGTTAGCTGGCGGCATCA
>DATJXK010000202.1:0-4468 GCA_035500235.1 Pseudomonadales bacterium
TTCACGCAAAACAGGCGATTTGATTCTGCCCCGGAATGGATACGGCGCCTGGGAGATGCCCAACAATTATATCTGGCCGGGGGCGGCTATTTGACTGACTTATTTTGGATGGGTTTTATTTTGCAGCCCATTCAATACGCACTAAAAATGAAAGTGCCGGTAATCAGTGCGCCGGTAGGGGTTGGGCCGTTCAAATCTCCCTCCAATGCCGATGAAGCCATTGCGACATTCCGGCAAATCAAATTGACGGTCCGCGACCAGGTGTCCATGGATTTTTGCCGCACCTACGGCATCGATGCAGCGCTGGCCCCCGACGACGCCTTTGCCTTCGTAAAGAATTTATTGCCGTCGCTGAAACCGCCAAGTGCCCGGCCGCGAAAAATCGGCGTTTGCATCTTCAACCAATATAACCAGGACCCTGATTTAACCGGATGGTGGACGGCATGCCTCCGCGGGTTGAAGGCACAACACCCGGAATATGAAATAGAAGGATTCTGTTTCCACACGTCATTGCAGGATGAGTTTCAGGAAATGACGCGGTTGTTTTCGCAAGCCGGGTTGCCGCCCGAACAGGTATTGGCGCCGACCACGGATTTTCGGAAGGCAGCCGGGGCCATCCGTGGTTATGACCTTGTCATTAGCGCCCGATTTCACGCGATCATAACGGCCAACGTATTTAATATTCCGAGTATCGCCATTGCTGCGAGCGATTACTACCAGGCCAAGATGAACGCTGCCAGGCTCGGCTTCGAGAACATCTGCAGCCCGATAAATCCCGCCAGCCAGCCCCCGGAGGATTTGTTAAATATTTGCAAGAGCAGGCTGTCCAGTTGCGAAATTAAAAAATTCTAACCGGAAAGCGTTGCCGCCGCTCAACGATATAACCACAAATAAACCGTTGATAATCGTTTGGAAATACTGCGGCACATTTTTTTGCCCAACAACCGGTGAACCAGGGTTGGCGGAACGCTCTTGGGCGATGGTTTTAACCACGCCTTTTCTCCATTGGCGATGGCGAGTTCCTCGCGCGAAATCCCAAAATAAGTCGGCAAATCATTATGCCTGCTGACCAGGACGTGAAATTTTCGGGAGAAGTACGTCGCCACATCGCGATGGAACGTCCAGATGGTTCTGACCATAGACGTGGGATGCACCCGATAATCGGACAGTATCCGGGGAATCAATTTCCCTGAATACCCGGCCTGCGCCAATCTCAGCCACAAATCATAATCCTCAAATCCCTGGGGAAAAATCTTTCCGTATTCGATCGAATAACCTCCCAATTTTTGCACGGTTTCTTTTCGCAACATGGCCATGGCGTCAATGCACGGGCGCGAAACCAAAAGCCGCTCGTCCCATTCACTATTGGACATGGTGGATACGGTTTTACGGGTGACGGAATCAAAACAATTGATGATGCCATAGGCCATGGCGTAATCAGATGCCGCCAGCGTCTGGTAATGGGCTGAAAGACAATCAGGCCTGATCTCATTGTCCGCGTCCAGGATGAATACCAGCGGTGCCCGCGCGGTGAGCATGCCGATATTCCGCGCATCTGAGAGACCGGTATTGGTCCTTTTTTTTACGAGGCAAACCGGCAGCGGACTCGTCCGCATGAAGTCCTCAACCACTGAGACCGAGGAATCAGTAGAACGATCATCCACCACAACCACGTCAAATCCCCCCGGCAAATCTTCCGCTTTGGACGCCTGCACACTCTCCAGGCAACTGCGGATATAGGCCGAATAATTATAAAGCGTGATGACCACACTTACGGCCGGCCGGACACAGGCGCGACTGGCTTCATTGGCCACCACATCCCAGGAAGCGTTGGTTGTATCCGGGTTGTACATTCTGGTCTGCTCAATGATGCAGCCACAAATAGACCGTTGATAAGCGCCGGGAAAGACTTTGGCACATTTTTTTCCCCAGCAGCCGGTGAAGAAATTTTTTGGGAGTGCTGGGGGGCAATGGTTTCAACCACGCCGTTTGTCCATTGGCGATGGCCAGGTCACAGCGCGAAACGCCGAAATATCGCGGCAAGTCGCCGTATTGCTGGACCAGGACATGGAATTTTCGCGAAAAATACATGGCAAATTCGCGGTTAAAACGCGCGGTCGTATTCACCATGGATGAGGGATGCGTCCGATAGTCCGAAAGCACCCGGGGAATCAGCTTGCCTGAATATCCCGCCTGGGCCAGCTTGAGCCATAAGTCGTAATCCTCATATCCCTGCGGCAGGATCGTCCCGTACTCGGTCGAATAGCCGCCTAATTTCTGCACGGTTTCTTTTCGGACCATGGCCATGGCATCAATGCAGGGACTCGAGAGCAGGGTCGGCACATCCCATTCGCAACTGGACTTGGTCGCCACACTTTTACGCGTGTCATTGTCAAATTGATTGATGATGCCATAAGCCATGGCGCAATCGGAAGTCACGAGCGCCTGGTAATGTGCCGAGAGGCATTCCGGCCTGATTTCATTGTCTGCATCCAAAATGAATGCAAAAGGCGCCCTGGCAGTGAACAGGCCAATGTTTCGCGCATCCGCCAGGCCGGTATTTTTCTTCTTTTTTACCAGCCGGATCGGCAGTGCGCTCGCCCGCATATAATCTTCCACTACTGAAACCGAGCAATCCGTAGAACCATCATCCACCACAATCACTTCAAATCCCCCCGGCAAATCATCCACTTCGGACGCCTGCACACTCTCCAGGCAGTTACGGATATAGGCTGAATAATTAAAAAGCGTGATGATCACGCTGACGGCTGGTCGTCCGGGAGCGCGCCCGGCTTCGTTAGCGATTACTTCCCATTCCCATGAAGGATTTGTGGCATCCAAATTGTACATTCCGGTTTCCTGGAACAATTGTTTTATCGCTTCATCATAAACTCCTTTAGCCTATAACTAAAGTGAAAAGAGCACCTTACACTTGCCGCTTGTCAGCCTACGGCCCTGATTTATCCTGTGCGCCGCATGAATTTGGCTTTGGATTCGCTGGGCATCATCGCCGGCAACCGTTCGCTGCCGCTGGAATTTGCGCGGCAGGCACGGGCGGCGGGCGTAAAAAAACTGGTGGCCGTGGCATTTGAAAATGAGACGGACCCCGAATTGGCCAAATTGGTAGATGAAATTACGTGGCTGCGCGTGGGGCAATTGGGCAAGGCGATTGCCGCTTTCACAGACCGCGGCATCAAGCAATGCGTAATGGTGGGGCAAATCGCGCCGAAAAACCTTTTTGAACTGCGGCTGGATATGCGCGCCATGGCGGTGTTCTTCAAACTGAAGGAAAAGAATGCCCACACGATTTTTGGGGCGATCGCCGGGGAGTTACAGAAGGATGGTGTGGATTTAGTAGATGCCACGCCGTGGCTGGCGCCGTTGATGCCGGGCAAAGGATTTCACCTCGGCCCGAAACTATCCGACGAACAGAAGGCCGACGTAGAATTTGGCTTCCGGATTGCCAAGGAAATTTCGCGCCTGGAAATCGGACAACTGGTCGTGGTGAAAAACGGCACCGTCCTGGCGGTGGAAGGCTTTGAAGGTACGGATAAATGCCTGGCCCGCGGCGGTGAATTGTCCGGCAAAGACGGCGGCGCGATAGCCGTAAAAGTGGCCAAGGAAAAACACGATATGCGGTTCGATATCCCCTGCCTGGGCCTGCAAACGCTGCAGGTATGCGCGGCCGCCCGGATTTCGGTGCTGGCACTCGAGCCGGGCAAGGCGTTGCTGCTGGAACGGGAAGCTTGCGAACGCATGGCCAAAAAAGATAAGATTTCAGTGACGACGGTTTGACGGTTTAAACCACAAATGAAGACAAACGGTGGCGCGCACGCGCCGGGATTGCGGAATTAATTAGCATGCTTACTTCACACGAACTTTTCGGTTTTATGTCGCCAGCCCTGGCGAATGACATTTTGAATTTCGCCTACGAAACAGATAAGCCGGTCTATAAGGCCACGTTGAATGGCGTAGCCCAGGCGCTGCGGGTTCGCCCGGTGTACCTGGAACGGCAGTCGCGCACGCAACGGCACGCTTCCATGGCGCAGATGCTCGCGCGGCCGGCGCTGGACGGGGTCGCCGCCGGATTGCTCCGGGAATGGCTCCTGAAAAAGCACAAGTCCATGCTGATTGATTTCCTGAACGCCCTGGAAATTAAGAATGAAGAAGGGGTCGTGGACGATTTGCCCGCCACCATGGATGACGCAAAATTGAAAGCGGCCGTCGAAACTCTACTGGGCAAACATCCGCACGAAGCGGTCTCGGTTTACCTGAACGCGTTCAATGACATGAACCAGGCAAACTGGGCGAACCTGAAAGCGATTTTGGAGTCGGATGCGAGGCTGCAGTTAGGGTCACACTAACCTGGGCGGACTTCATCTATGGCAGCGGCGGCCCGACTTTAATGCGATAGAATTGCGATGGCAAGGCACCTGCATTCGTATTCCAGCCGAAGGGCATCGCTGTG
>DATJXK010000203.1:0-6647 GCA_035500235.1 Pseudomonadales bacterium
AACGAACTGGATGTCGCAACCGTTTACTTACAATGCAGTGAATAATGAAGTGCTGCTCCCGGGCATCACCCATTTTTCGGCGTGGGTGATTTCGCAAATCGTGCCGCCGGGTTTGGACATCATCACGCTCACGAACGGCTTGGCGTTCTCATTTGTGCCAGTACCGAATTGTCCGGAAATGTTGCAACGGTCCACGAATCTTGTGGCGTGGACGAACCTTTGCACATTCACGGCTACGAATATGCAGCCGATAATATTGCAGGACACCAACGCGCCGGCGGGCAAGGCGTTTTACCGCATTGAATTGAATCCATGACCGGACAGAACAGACAGGCAAGAACGGCATTCACCCTGGTGGAACTGCTGGTGGTGATCGCCATCATCGCCATTTTGGCGGCGATGCTTTTGCCGGCGCTGGCCCACGCCACCTCGCGGGCCAAACGACTGCAATGCCTGAACAACATTCGTCAAATGGACCTGGCGGCGCAGGTTTATAACGGCGAAAACGCGGATTTTTATCCGTACGCTTATTTTTATGATTACGCCAAAAATATTTCCTACTGCTGGGATTTCACAACGTATGGAAGCACGAAGGTGGTGCCCGGCGTGTTGTGGAGCCAAACGAATCCGCAAATCCAGCAATGTCCTTCGTACCTGGGGGGCGCCAACTGGATCAACAACCCGTACACGGGTTACAGTTATAACACAAGCTACATCGGTCATGGGCAGGGGGAGAGCGCGACTGCGACCAGCACGCAAACTCCGCCGGTGCCGGCGAAATCCAACGCCGTGAGGCATCCGGCCAAAACGGCTTTGTTTGGCGACGGACAATATTCTGCCGGCGCAGAAAAATTCATGCGCGCGCCGTGGCCAAACCCGGGGGATGTCCATTTCAGCGGGCGTTACGCCGGCACCCAGGGTTTCCGCCACGATGGACTCTGCAACGTTTCTTTTTGCGACGGCCATGCGGAATCGTTGAAGGACTGTTACACCAACAATGCTGATGGCGCTGCCAATGTCGCGCCCGGCACGGGATTTCTTTCCGTGAGCAATTCCATGTATGACCTTAATTAAATGGCAAAACCCATTGAACTTCGAATGAAGACTGAGTCGCCGCCGCCAAATGAATTAGATGCGGGACAATGCCCGCTCTGCGGCGAGTCAAATGACTGCCAGCTCTGCACTGTCAATGCGTACAAAGGCCCATGCTGGTGCGCCAAGGTGAGTGTTCCCGATGCATTACTTCTGCGTGTGCCGCCGGATTTGAAAAACCGGGCCTGCATCTGCCATAAGTGCATCGGAAATTTTGCGGGTTGAAAGAGTTTCTGTGAATACAGCTTCGCCATGCATTCAAGTTTGCAAGCTGGATGATTGCGATATGTGCACCGGCTGCCATCGGACCCGCGATGAAATCGCGCGATGGACGCAGATGAATGATGCTGAAAAAGACCGGGTAAATTCCGTCGTCGCTGAGCGGCAATTTTGGGCGGGCAAAGCGAGCGCAATGACGGCCAATGGAATGCCATGAGTGAACCGCGCCTCATATCGTTTTTGCCTGCGGCGACGGAGATGGCTTTTGCGTTGGGTCTGGGCGACAGCATCGTGGGTGTTTCACATGAGTGCGATTTTCCGGCAGGAGCGAGAAAGAAGCCGGTCGTGGTCAAGCCTGCACTGCCGCTGGAACGCATGACGCTGCGCGAAATTGATGTGACCGTGGCGGAGCGTATCAGCAACGGGCAGAACTTGTACGAAGTGGATGAACTGTTGCTGGGGGAACTTTCGCCAACGCATATCCTGACGCAGGACCTTTGCCACGTGTGCGCGCCGTCGGGCAATGAAATCACCCGCGCGCTCGCGGCGCTCCCGGACAAGCCGCGCATCGTTTGGTTCACGCCTCACAGCATCGAGGAAATTTTTGAAAACGTGCGCGACCTCGGCACGGCCACGGGGCGATTGGCCAAGGCGAAAGAAATCATCGCCCATGCGCGCATGCGTTTATGGAAGGTGATGGAGCGAGTGGCGCAAACGGCGCATCATCCGCGAGTTTTTATCCTGGAATGGATTGATCCTTACTATTGCTGCGGGCATTGGGTGCCGGAGATGGTTGAACTGGCCGGAGGCGAGGATGGTTTAGGACGCAAGGGCCAGGATTCGGTGCGCCTGGCCTGGGACGATATTGCCGCGTGGGCGCCGGAGGTTTTAATCGTGTCGCCCTGCGGTTTTAACGTGGGGAAATCCGCCGAACAGGCAAGGCAATTGTTGCAGCAACCGGGCTGGGGCAGCCTCCCTGCGGTTCGCCATGACCGTGTTTTCGCCGTAGACGCGAATGCTTATTTTTCACGGCCGGGGCCGCGCGTGGTGGATGGGGTGGAATTATTGGCCCACCTGATTCATCCGGAAATGTTTGAATGGAACGGCCCGGCGGACGCTTTCCAAAAAATCAGCCGCCCAGATAAGCACTTTTGACTTTCGGATTTTGGCGGAGTTCTTTTGAATCGCCCTGGAGGACGACCTTGCCAGTTTCCAGCACGTATCCGAAGTGCGAGATTTCCAACGCAAGATTGGCGTTTTGTTCGACGAGCAAAATGGTGAGGCCTTGCTCGCGGTTGATTTCGACGATTTTTTCGAAAATGGTTTTGACGAGGAGGGGCGCAAGGCCAAGCGAAGGTTCATCGAGCAGGAGCAGTTTGGGCCGGCTCATCAATGCGCGGCCAATAGCGAGCATTTGTTGTTCGCCGCCGCTCAAAGTCCCGGCAATTTGTTTTTCCCGCTCTTTCAGGCGTGGAAACATAGCGAAGACGCGCTCGAGTTCACGACGAACGATGGCCTTATCCTTTTGCAAATAGGCGCCGAGCTGCAGGTTTTCCATAACCGTTAGATTGGCAAAAATCATGCGGCCTTCAGGCGATTGCGAGATGCCGCGCTCGACGATTTGGTGGGGCGGCAGACCGGCGATGTTTTTGCCATCGTAAAGAATCTCGCCGCTATTGGGTTTAAGCAGGCCGGAAATGGTTTTGAGGGTGGTGGTTTTGCCCGCACCGTTCGCGCCGATGAGCGTGACGATTTGGGCGTCCGGCACGGACAGGGAAATCCCGTGCAGCGCCGCGATGGCGCCATAGTTCACGACGAGATTTTTAATTTCCAGCATATTATTTTCCCCAATTCCAAGGAAGCCACCTGTGCCAAGAGTGCCTGATATAATAATCCGTTGCTGCTCGCTTTGTCGTAGTCTCTACTTCTGAAAATTTCGAAATAAGCTCATCAAACTCTGATCGCATGAAAGGACGATCCAAATCGCGCAGATGCTCCGCTTCATCGAATAAAAAATTGTGAAAGGCGGCCTTGGCTTTGCCTTCTTTTAATTCACCATAAATCCACGTCCAAATTACCGGAGGAATTGTCTCTAAATACATTTGGAATTGGCGTTCGGTTATTTTCATCGAGATAATTCCTCGCCGAGATAGGCTTCGATGACTTTAGGGTTGGCGCGGATTTCCGCCGGGGTGCCTTCGGCAATCTTCACGCCGTAATCCAGTACGGCGATGCGCTGGCAAATGCCCATGACGACCTGCATATCATGCTCGACGAGCAGGATGGAAATCTTGAACTGGTCTTTGATGAATTGAATCAGGCGCATCAGCTCGGTCTTTTCGTTCGGGTTCATGCCGGCGGCGGGTTCATCGAGCAGGAGCAGTTTGGGGCGCGTGGCCAGGGCGCGGACGATTTCGATCCGCCGCTGGTCGCCGTAGCTTAAATTTTTGGCGAGGACATGGCAGAATTTTCCAAGGTGAAAAATTTCAAGCAGTTCGTAAACGCGATCGCGGATTTCGCTTTCTTCGGTGAAAAAACCGCGCCCGCGCCAGAGCGCATGACGGAAATCGCTGCGCAGGTGCAGATGAAAGGCCGCGCGAACGTTGTCGAAGACGGAGAGGGAACGAAACAACCGAATATTTTGGAACGTGCGGGCGATGCCGTGTTCAGTAATGTGATGAGGCTTACGACCGACGAGTGAAGTTCCGTCGAAGGAAATGTTGCCATCGGTCGGCTCGTAGACGCCGGTGATGAGGTTGAAAACGGTTGTTTTTCCGGCACCGTTTGGCCCGATTAAACCGATTAATTCATTTTGATCAATCGTCAAATCAAACGCTGAAACTGCCGTTAAACCGCCAAAACGGATGGTTGTTTTTTCGAGCTTTAAAGGCATTTAATTAAGCGTTGATGCGTTTTTTAAAGGCGAAAAGTCCTTGAGGGCGAGTCAGCATTAACACAACGAGTAACAGTGAGTAAATGACCATGCGCGTGTCTTTGACCCAACTCAGCGGATGGTCGGCGGAAATGCCCGGGAGATGCGCGACATCGCCGAGATTGCGAAGGCCTTCGGGCAGCAGTGTCAAAAGAATTGCGGCGAGGACGACGCCGGGCGTGTTGCCCATGCCGCCAAGGATGACCATGACGACAATCTCGATGGACTTCATGAAACCAAAGCCGTCCGGGGAAATAAATTCTTTCGCATGCGCATACAGGCCGCCGGCGATGCCGGCAAAGAATGCGCCGACAACAAACGCGGTGACTTTGTATTTGGTGGGGTTGATGCCCACGGCAGCGGCAGCGATCTCATCGTCCTGCACGGCAATGAAACCACGGCCATAAGTGGAGTGCACGAGCGCAACAATGACGTAGATAGTGACGGCAGCGGTGCCGAACGCCCAAAAGAAGTTCGTCCAGGCGTGCATGACGCTGTAACCGCGCGGGCCGCCAATGCTGTCCATGTTTTGAATAATGACACGGATAATTTCGCCGAAGCCGAGCGTGACGATAGCCAGATAGTCGCCGCGCAAGCGGAGTGTGGGGATGCCGACGAGCAGACCCGCAACCGCCGCGAGTAATCCGCCGGCCACCAGCGCGCCAAGAAAAACCGCATTACCCAAGGCATCGCTCGAGCCGGTAAATTGGTTGGTGATGACTGCTGCCGTGTAAGCGCCTACGGCCATGAAACCGGCGTGCCCGAGCGAAAATTGGCCGGTGTAACCGTTGATGAGATTCAAGCTGACGGCGAGGATGATGTTGATCCCGATATCGTAGGAGACGTAGAGCCAGTAGGATTGATTGTTTTTGAGAAGGAGCGAAACGACGAAGCAAAAGGCCAGGGCCGCGAGCAAATATGTCCTGGCGTGATTGAACTTCATACCTTTTCAATCTCCTTCTTGCCCAGCAATCCTGAAGGTTTGACCAGGAGGATTAAAATCAAAATCGCGAAAGCGATGGCATCGCGCCAGGTTGAGTATTTGGAACCGGCCACGAAGGTTTCGACGATACCGATGATGAGTCCGCCGAGGGCGGCGCCGGGGAGGTTGCCAATGCCGCCCAGGACCGCGGCGCAAAAAGCTTTGAGCCCGGGCAGGACACCCATGAGCGGATCAACCGCCGGATAAAGAACGGCAAAAAGAATTCCGCCGCCGGCAGCGAGGGCCGAGCCGAGGCCGAAGGTAAACGAAATGACGACATCGGTATTCACGCCCATGAGCGCAGCGGCTTCAGGATTGAAAGACAGCGCGCGCATGGCCATGCCGATTTTGGTTTTGAGCACGATAAACCGCAGCACGATGAGCAGGAGGATGGTTACAGCGAGCACGACGATTTGGTTGCTATCAATACTTAAACCGGAAATTTGGGTGATGTGCGCGGA
Organism: Pseudomonadales bacterium; assembly: GCA_035500235.1. GTDB lineage: Bacteria > Verrucomicrobiota > Verrucomicrobiia > Limisphaerales > UBA11358 > UBA11358. The sequence continues at coordinate 5,687 of DATJXK010000203.1, forward strand.
AGGAATCAGTTTGGGAAATGCGCGGGGCGCGGCGCCGAAGAATTTTTGACCGGCGTACTCGAGGAAAAGGGAAATACCGATGGCAGTGATAAGTACGGCGAGTTTCGGGCTGCGTCGCAGGGGACGATAGGCGAAACGTTCAATCAGGATTCCGAGCACAGCGCAAATGGCCATGGCTCCAGCCATCACGACCAGGCCGGCCCAGATGGAGGGCGTGGGCAGGAACGTGGCGACTTTGGGCGTGAGATAAAGCCCGGCGAACGCGCCGATCATGAAGACATCGCCGTGCGCGAAGTTGATGAAACGCAGGATGCCATAGACCATCGTATAGCCCAGGGCAATGAGCGCGAGGATGGAACCAAACGCCAGGCCGTTGATCAATTGTTGAAGAAATTCAGTCAATGGGTAATCAGTTGAGAGATTTTAGTTGAGAGTTGAGAGGCTTTCTCAGCCTGCTCAGCATTTTGCTTTGCTCCTCCGCGGCCACATACAATTTGGCAAAAGCAGCTTCAGAAAGGAAACCTTGTCGCTTTGAAATGTTGGCTTGCGAAACGACCTCAAAAATTGAGCCGGTGGCAATTTCTATATTTCTTCCAAAATCGTTTTTGGAGGCGCGGGAACTCCCTTCGGCAATATTTGAAGAAATGGAAACAGCCGCCCTTCGCATTTGATTCGTTAAGCCGAACCGTTCACTTTCGGGAAACGCGCGCGTCAAAGCATAAACCAGGTCAGCGAAATCAATCGCTTTATGCCAGACATCCAATTTCTCGAAGTTGAACATTCGTTGTCATTTGCCGTTTTTTCTCTCAACTCTCAACTAAAAACACTCAACCATCTGTGATTAAGGTGCAATAGTTTGGAGGTAGTTGTACTGGCCGTTTTTGATTTCGATGATGACGGCGGGCTTGGAGGCGTTGCGATCGTCGTCAATCGTGATATCGCCAGTGACGCCATGAAAATC
>DATJXK010000204.1:0-19163 GCA_035500235.1 Pseudomonadales bacterium
GCATTCGGCGTTACAAAATCCTCCGCCCGGTCTATCATTTCCGCAATCCGCTCTCTGGCTTCCGCAAATACCAGTTGGCGATGGCAGTTTCGGCGTGAAGAACAACCAATTTGGTTTCAACATTTCCTGGGCCAGCGGGCAGAGTGTGGTCGTAGAAGCCTGCACAAATTTGACTGATCCGGTTTGGGCTCCAATCGCCACCAACATCCTCACCAGTGACACATTTTATTTCAGCGATCCACTATCGCCTAATTTACCCAGCCGCTTCTATCGGCTGCATTCCCCGTGAAGCAACCAAAGACTAGTTGTTTTTTTGCGGCGGCATGACTTTCGCAAACCCTATTTCATCAAGCAAATGTTTGAATCGCGGGTCCTCATGTAATCCATCCCATTCCGGATCCAGCAGAAGTTGCGACACAGTTGACGGACCTTCATTGTATTGCCGTTCGCGGCGCTTGAACGTTTCATCCAGATAATTCAACGCAGCATTGGTATCTCCTAAATGGATTTGAATCACGGCCTTCCAATACGACCACGCCATGGGATCATGCCCCGACAGCTTCCACTGTTGCTGCCAATAACCGGGAATCCCTCCTTTCGCCAATGCGGCGCGAAGCGAAGAATAGATGGCGGTATCATAGCTGCCATCCGCCGAGGTAAGTGAGTCAAGTTTTTCATAGTTACTTAGTGCGTTGGAATAATCGCCGGTTACCTGGTAAACCCGCCCCAAATATTTAAAATTCTCGCTGTGATGGGGGTCCATTTCGGTGGCTTTGCGATACCAAATGAAGGCGTTGGTAAAATCACGTTGAGCATAATATGTGCCTCCCATACAGCCATAGAGGATGGCTTTTGGCGGCGCAATGTTCAGGCTGATTTGCAGTTGCGCCCTCCCTTCAGCCGGCCAACCCGTTTGCGTCAGCAAATAGCCATACCATGTGTGGCCCAATTCGTAGTGATCATCGGCCTGGGTTGCCGCCAGAGCGTTTTGAAGGGCTTCAGGATAGTTGTCATCGTACCAGTCAACAATGGATTGTGCGCAATAAGCCGCGGCGGAATGCGGCGCCAATTGCTTCAACTTCATTGCCGCACGGGAAACGGTGTCCGGCATGGCATACGGCTCGCGCAAGGCCATTTCCAGCAAACCGACATAGGGTTGGGCGGAATTGGGGTCCAGCGTGATAGCCGTCTTGAAATCCCCATAAGCATCCGCCAGTTGGGCGTAATTATTTCCCCGGATGATTTTCAGCCCTCTCTCACAATAGTCCTTAGCAAGTATGGGATGATTAGACTCACGAAACCAAATGGGAATAATCGCAGCAATGAGCGCTAAAATGCTTACAACCGCACCTGCTTTTTTGCCAAGAGCCCATCGCCGTTGCCGCGTTCGCTTTCGTTTGATTGATTTGCCCCGCTCCAGCAACACCAGGTCGGCCTGCATTTCTTCACAGCTTTGGTAACGCTGTTTCAAATTTTGCGCGCACGCCTTTAAAATAATCTCATTGATCTCAAATACCTGTGCTGCGTCCGGCCATGTGCGAATATCAGGCGGAAGGTCTGGAAATTTCCGCCTGTCCAGTCCTGTGGCGGCCTCATATAACACCTTGCCCAACGCAAAGAGGTCGGCTGCCGGCAGGCCGATCCCTTCCGGCGACAAATAACCTTCTGTCCCCACGATCGAACGACTCTCGCTGGCGTCCGTCACCAGCCCAATATCCGCCAGCTTCGGCCGTCCATTCACAAAGATGACGTTTGCCGGTTTCACGTCGCGATGTACCAGTCCGTTGCGGTGTAAATGGCCGAGGGCTTCCGTCAATGCCAGGCCAATTTCGATAACCCGTTCCGCCGGAAGACGGCCCTTTTGAAAATCGGCGCGCAGTGTGTGAGGGGTATAATCTCCTTTCGTTCCCAAATCGTCCGCCAATTCCATCACATAATAGAAATAGCCTTCGGCCTTGTTACGCCCGATGTGAAACAAGGCCAGTTGACTTGGATGTTCACGGGAAATTTGTTCAAAATGCTGGATGCCTTCGAATTCCCGTTGAAAGGGATGCTCATCGCTAAAGGTATGACGCCAGACTATTTTAGCCGCGCGGAGAATGCCGGTGGCCTTGCTGCGCGCCAGCCAGACTTCGCCATAGGCCCCTTTGCCGATGCGCCGCAGCAATTCGTAATCGGGAACAATCTGCCTGACGGTCAGCTCTGAATCAAAACCGGGCATTGCCAGTTGAGCATAATTCCGGTGTTTCTTAATTCAAGCGCAAACAGGACTTTGAAATTTCGCAGGGATTGTTTACCAGGTAGAAGTTCCGGCAGTTTATTACAGGTTCAAATCCTGTCGCTCCGACCACTTCTTCAAGTTTTTTTCTCGGGACATACGCAAGGCGCAGGCCTTTATTTCTTGCAAAATTCATGGAAGCTTTCGTGCTACCATGGCCATGGCGCGATTTTTCCACATGGCATACATCCAGCTAAGAATTGTCATGATAACGCCAGGGAAAAAGGGAAAGGGAGAATTATGACTAAAACTCTACGGCAACCAAGGTTTGCCGCCACAGGCAAAGCTGCCAGGCGGGGCTCACAAAGATTCAACTATAAACAGGATGACTATGCCACGACTCCGCGCAGCCGCCGCCGTTACGACACCGGCAGCGAGCGCAAATCGCGGCGCGGTTTCGCCGCCATGGATCCAAAAAAGCGGCGCAAAATTGCGTCGCTGGGTGGACGCGCTTTTCACCGCCTGCCGCGTGGTTTTGCCGCGATGAGCGCAACCCAACGTCGGACGGTGGCTTCGCAGGGCGGCAGCGCCCCGCACCGCAGGCCGCGTGGATTTGCCGCCATGGCTCGCGGAGCACAACGGGCCATTGCCGCGCGGGGAGGACGCGCTCCGCATCGCGGGCCGCGAGGCTTCGCCGCCATGACCCGCGGCGCCCAACGCGCTATTGCCGCGCGCGGCGGACGGGCCAGCCATCGCAAATAAAATTCGAACCTTCGTTTTATAAATAAAAAAGCCGCCGAAAATCGGCGGCTTTTTTGTGATGTTAACCAGGTTAAAAACAATTCTTTTCAATGTGACCAGCCACAAATTCCTTAAACCGCCGCACATTTTCCTGTTCCTGCTGTTTCAGAACCCGCCAAAAATTCTGAAGCTCCACATCGCCGTTCGCATTGGCGATGTATTGGTCATACCTCAGCAAAGCGTCCAGCCGCTTGCCTAATTCATGGATGAGATCATGGTCATGGTTTTCCGTCCCGTTACTTTTACCGAATCGTCTCGCGTCTCTTTCTGCTACCATAGTATTCCCTTTCAATCTGGTGAAATTCTCTTTTAGCCGGAAACGCGCCAGCTTTCTAAGAATATTTTTCCGAATTATTTTGCGGTAACCAAAGGTCTTGCCTCCGCATTTTGCAAACCGGCTCCGCTATTTTGCAATGGCGACACTATCACTGTGCCTGCAAAATGGCCCGGTAAAACATCTTTGCGCCATTGGTCGTGTTGACGGTGAGATTGGTCGAATTGCTCAAGAGCAAATTAGTGCTGATCGGCTGCCAGGTGTTCAGGTTGCTGGAAGACTGGACGACATAAGTTTGACCTTGCTGGCCTTCCAAAAACAATTGCAAATGACCGGACAGGCTGTTGGTTCCCACCGTCAACTGGAACGGCGTGGTGCTGGCCAGCACAAATAAAGTAATGCTTTGCGATGGCAGCATCTGGTTTAAAACCCCATTGGTCACGCCGGTGTTCGGCAGTTGAGTAATGCTGCTGTTCGCAAGCTGCCAGACCTGTGCCGAACCGCTAACCGTAATGTTCGACACATTCAACGAAACCGGCGTCGCATTCGTGATATCCTTGTTAATGACCATGACCGTCAAAGCGCCATCGCTGCTGCGCACGGCAGAAAACGCATTTAATTCGTCCGGGTTAGGCACGACCGTTTGAATGCTGGTATCGCCAAAGGTGGATTTTTTCCCATCGTAATTGCGATATATTTTCATCGCCAGATACGTGGGCGTGTTGGTAGCCGGGACAGTCCAACGGGTCGCGAGATCGAGGCCCTGGCTGCCGAAAATGCCCATGATGTCCGCCTGCGCCGTCGCGCCGTTCATGAAAGCCTCCGCGCCCCAATTATATTCCGTGACGCCAATCATGGTGCCGGGATAATTGGTCGCCACCCAGTTTTTCATCCGGGGAATGAGGGCAATGACACTGTTAATCCAGCTTGGATCCACGTAGTTGGTGTCCCAAAACACGCGGGTGGATTGGTTACGCAATAATTCCGTGGCGGAATCCACGGCGTTGCCACTCACGTTGCCTTCCTGGGGATAACAGTGGTACGTGAAATAATCCAGCAACCGCACGTGATAGGTGTTTTGGTATTGCTGGAATTGATGCAACAGCCAGGGACCGTAATCCCAGCCGCCGTTGGCTTTGCGGTCAGGATAATCAGCCGGATTATAATCTCCCCGCTGGCCGGACCATTGCTGGTCATAGCCGCTGTACAGGTAACCGGGCCAGCCCCATTCCTCGGGCCCCAGCACCAGGGCATTAGTGTCGTTCGATTTGACCATCGTCGCATAGGCCACCATGTCTGTATAAATTTCCTGCATCGTGGGACCGACGGGATGAATATCCTGGTGCGTGGAAAACCAAAGACTGTGTTCGTTATCCATTAGGTAATAGCCCACACCGCCGTTGGTCGAGACGCCCCATTTGGACATCAAATGCTGTACGAGCCCCTGTTCAAAGAGGGCGTTCGTAGGGAAATTCGCGTCGTTGGGATCATCCGAGGTAATGGGCTGGTTCCCGTTGGTGCTGCTCAAGCCATCCCCGGCATCGGTACGATAAGGATCAACGGCTTTCTGCAGGCCATATTTGTTGGTAGAATAACTCCAGATGATGGCACGCCCCGGCCCCAAAAACGGCATCCAGCCAATCATGGAAATCGTAACCATGGGTTGCGCGCCGCCAGATTTGCTGTTGGCCACAAACGCGTCCATCGTATCGCCGGGAACAGTGCTGCCGGAGTCCGGATAACTTTCAAAAAACCAGTCGGCATCGAGGTTGTGCGCGTTGATCTGCCAGTTATCGCGCGTTTCGTTATTCCCGCCCGAGCGGTTCATGGTGAAATTTAAATCCGAAAGCTCGTTCGAAGTCGCAAAAGCGACGCCGTAAATTTGCGGGCTGATGGCATGGCGGTTCAGTGCGCCGTTGATTTGCACCGTCACTATGGCATTCGTACCGTTGCCCGTCCCACCACCAGTGCTGCCGTTTGAATTGGTGACCAGCATGACGTCATCCATGTAAAACGTCGGCCACGCCGAACCCTGTGAATCCTGAATGACGAAGCCGGTGAAATTGGGCTCGTTGGCCACCCCCAGCGTAGAAAGCGGCACCGTGAATTGCTGCCAGCCGTTGGCCGGCAAAGGCGGGAGCATAAAACGCAGGCTGCCGGAGAAATTGTTTGTGCCATTGAGATCGGACAAACCATAAACCTGTAATTTCTGGCCGCCACTGGCGCCGCCATTAAGCCAAAAACTGATACTCGCGTAAGGCGTCGAGCTTTGGTCCGTATGCCAGATTTGAATGCCGTCCCAGGGATTAGCAATCGTGACGCTGACGGAATCGCTGCCGGAATGCACGGGCGACGTGTTCGCATAATTAATCCCTGCCCAGCCCCAGTTTTGCCAGCCGTTTTCCAGGGCATCGTCATAGACGATTTGGTTGGTCTGGCTCGGTGCGCTATAGCCCAGTGAGAAAAAGAGGACGGCAAGAAAAACTCCGCACGCCCATCGGCGATAACGCCGGGATTTCGAACAACGTTTTGACATAGAGGACGTTGTCATCATAACAGAAAATCAGGCCTTTGCTTGTCATTAAAACTAGTGACGCAGCCGTGAAACCCTGCAAATTTCAGCGTTTTTTGTGCCGGAATTATCAACCAAAACCCTTTGATAACACTTGAAATAACCTGGATATCCCGCTAGCAGTGGCAAAATTTCGGACTTTATCTTGACATAAATTCAAAAACATGAACATATAACGTCGAACGAGTGCGGAATAGTTGGCACTATATAAGACGCTCAGAATCTGCATTCGGCTGAAATATAAAACCTCTTAAACCAAGCCATATATAACGTTATGAAACCGAAAAAATTAACCCAAAATCGTCTAATTGCCGGAACTGTTTGTACGGGAGCAATCTTGCTGATGGCCGCCGGCGCCCGGGGACAAAATTTATTTGTCTCAACCCTCGTAGGCGACAATATCGTTGAAATCGCGCCCGGTGGTTCGCAAAGCAACTTCGCCACGGGGATGTATTATCCTACGGGAATCGCATTCAACAGCTCGGGGGATCTGTTTGTGGCCAATTCAGCCCTCGACGCCGGTCTGGCGGGTAACATCACCGAAATTACGCCTAACGGGACGCCCAGCACCTTCGCCTCCGGGATTGACCCGAAGGCGGTGGCGGTGAGCAGCTCAGGTAATGTATTTGAAGCGGATTATCACAGCGGTTTTATTTATGAATACACGCCCAGTGGAGTGCGGAGTACGTTTGCTGCTGGATTCGCCGCCCCGGAATGCCTGACGTTTGACAGCATGGGGGATTTATACGTGGGTGCCGGTTACGGCAATGGCAACGGTTACATAACTAAAATCGCGCCGAATGGAACTCAAACTTCCATTGCCACAGGCCTGAGCTTCCCATCCGGCCTGGCATTTAACAGCGCCGGCGATCTTTTTGATGCAGACGGCGGCGACAACACGATCTTTGAATTCACACCCGGTGGAGCGAAAAGCACTTTCGTATCCGGGTTATCGGGCCTGAGTGGGCTGGCAATTGATGGCACAGGTAACTTATATGCAACCTCCGGCAGTGGCCCCATTTATAAGATCACCCCCGGCGGAACGGAAAGTACTATCACCACCATATCGGGTAATCCCTTCGGAATAGCGGTTCAGCCAGTACCCGAGCCTTCGATCTTTGGGTTATTTGTGGGAGGGCTGGCGTCATTACTCATGTTACGCCGATCTGCCTTTAGGAAAATTGGTTGCGGGGGCAGGATTTGAACCTGCGGCCTTCAGGTTATGAGCCTGACGAGCTACCGGGCTGCTCCACCCCGCGATAAATTGCTGTGGGACGATGGCACCTGCCAGTCCCGCGAAGGACAATTAATTTGCCAGAAAATCAGACGAACGCAAGTGAATTAAAAATGATTGTCTGAAAGCATTACCGCCCATGCGATTATGCGAACGGCAATTTAGTTAACCCAGTTAAAGCATAAAACCCTGCCCCACCCTTCTGCCGTTTCAAAAGAATTTCAAGTTTACGCGCCTCAGATAATGGCATTTGCGAACTCGCCCAAATCAAAGCCCACGGGCCTCGGTTACGGGTCCATTTGGAAATCGCGCTATTATGCTGCTGCACCCGTACCGAAACATTTTCACTTAACCCAATGTAAAACTGCCCTTTTCCGTTTCGCAAAACGTACACTTGATACAGTTTATTCATTTAAAAATTGTATGCAGTGATACTGAAAATCGTTTGGAATGAATAGAATTTTAACCTGTGGTCCCGCGCTGCGGGATTATGAGCCTGACGAGCTACCGGGCTGCTCCACCCCGCGATAAATTGCTGTGGGACGATGGCACCTGCCAGTCCCGCGAAGGACAGTTAATTTGCCAGAAAATCAGACGAACGCAAGTGAATTAAAATGATTGTTAAAACGGGCAAACGCCATAAGCGACCCAATAACCGGGAATTTTTATAAATTCCAAGTATACCTGGCGGGTAAATTCGTGGGACCAGGTGCCGCGGTCATACCAAAAATGAGATGGGCAGGAATAGAATTTTATCCCTTTCCCAAAATGATCAAAGGTGTGGAATGCACGCCGGGAATGGTACCACGATGTCACTATGATCGCGCTGTGGACATGCTCCGCGCGTAACATCTTAACCGAATACATGGCATTCTGGCGCGTGGTTCGGGAGAGCCCCTCGATTTCGATGGCCGAGGCAGGCACGCCATATCGGATAAGCGCGCGGCGGTTGATCTCGTCATCGCCCGCACCGCTGACAATAATACGCGAGGCAGCATGTTGGTTGAACAGTTCTGCGGCACGCACGGGACGTTCATGCGCTCCACCCCCGCCCAGCACGATAATGACATCTGCTTTTACCGGCCCGCTATCAACACACAAAAATGGTTGCGGAAAGAAAAAAAGCGCCGCAGCAAATAACACCAGGAGCGCAAGCAGGGCTGCGGCAATTCTAAGAAACTTTTTTTTCCGGCCAATCATCCGCGAAATCATTGCAGATTTGGGCGTGGACGGCAATTGAAGCGATAATTTTTAGATTTCGGTTCCGGTTTTATCAGGGTTCAATTCGGATCTCAGCCATTTCACAGTTGGCATCGAAGCCGGCATCTTTCAAACCCAGCGAATAAGACAGGTTCATTACCCGGCCGCCATCCTGGAATAATTCCGAATGAAAATAGGTGCAATAAACCAGGTCAGCGTGCTTCCCCTGGCGAACCTCCGGAACCTCGATCACAGCCACCGGCTGGCTCCACGGGCCATACGGCGCATCGGCTGCCAGAAAACGAATCTGCCGGGGATGGTAAAAATCACTCGAAGATGCCATGACATATTTTTGCAGATAGTCATTCCACGCCACAGACACCTGGCCCGGGGTATTCAGAGCCACAGCTGCAGCATTGGCTTTGCGTCGTGAGAATTTCGGTCCCGGTCCCGTATAAAACTCATAGGCACTGGGGTCTTCGATTTTCTCCGGGCGCACGCGGGCCAATGCCGTGCCCGACTTGCCGTCAAATTCTTTAACCTCATACAGGTAAAGCCATCCATTAGCCTCGATGACACAGGAAGGTGCCACTGGAAAACGCCAGTTCCCGAGCGGTTGCAGGCGTTGATAAGGGCCCAGCGCCACGGAAGACCGGGCAAGACCGGTGCCGATGCTGCGAAAATCCCACGACCCCGTCCCAAATATTTCTATCAGTGAATAAAACAGGTAATACTGGCCGTTTAGATAGATCCCGCCCATTGGCCAGAGACGATGGTTCTGAGAAGGTTCATTTGTAAAATATTCAAAGGGAGAAATCACGCTGCTGTTACTGGACACGAGATAATTGAGAGCGGGCGGATAACGCCGGGCGTCCCGGCCCAGGAAGGCAATGGAACAGGAAACAGCGCCGCCGGAATAATTCGGTGACATATCGGCGTTGCGGGTGCCTTTAAAAGTATCGCCGAATGCCCAAAGACCGCCTCCGGGAACAGCGAATGACTGCCCGCCGTCCTGGGAAATGATTTTCGCCCTCGCGTACGACTCATCCCACAAACAACCAAGAAAGTTGGTCTGTACGATATGGAATCCCCCGCTCTGTTCCTTCGGCAGATTAGAGGAACATCCGGAAATAAGTAGCGCCATCCCGAACAATATGAAAAATAATTTCATATCTTCGGCGATGCCGCAGGGAGCATAATATTACTTCAAACTCGCCGGGTTCAACCCCTTCAAATCCGTTGGCAGGAATACTCCGTCCTTCCGGATGAGTTCGCCGTCGAACCACACCTCTCCCCCGCCCCATTCCTTGCGCTGGATGAGCACCATGTCCCAATGTACCGCGCTGCGGTTGCCGTTGTCGCATTCCTCGTACGCCTGGCCGGGCGTGAAGTGCAATGAGCCGGCGATTTTTTCATCGAACAAAATATCGCACATGGGGCTGAGGATGTAGGGATTGAACCCGAGGGAGAATTCGCCTACGTACCGCGCGCCGGCGTCCGTATTGAGAATCTCGTTAAGACGCTTGGTGTTATTGGCGCTGCCGGAAACGACTTTGCCGTCTTTGAATTCAAGCCGGACATTTTCAAACTTCGTACCGGCATAGATCGTGGGCGTATTAAACTGGATGGTGCCGTTCACCGAAGTTTTTACCGGGCAGGAAAAAACTTCGCCATCAGGAATATTGCGATCGCCCTTGCACATTTTGGCGCCGATGCCTTTGATGCTGAATGTGAGGTCAGTGCCTGGGGCTTTCAGATGCACTTTATCCGCGCGTTTCATGCGCCGCTCGAGCGGGACCATGGCCCGGGCCATTTTGGCATAGTCCATCGTGCAAACATCGAAGTATAAATTCTCAAACGCCTCGGTGCTCATGCCCGCAGCCTGGGCCATGCTGGGCGTCGGCCAGCGCAGGACGCACCAGCGGGTCTTGTTCACGCGATAATCCTGGACCGGACGGATGGTCTTGGAATACAATTGCATCCGGTCGCTCGGCACGTCGGAATTTTCACTGGCATTGGCGCTGCCGCGAATGGCGATGTACGCCTGCATCTTTTTCATCCGGAACATTTCAATGTCGCGGACCTGTTCCGCTTGCGCCTCGTTGATATTAAAAAGTACTTCGCGGGTTAAGCGCGTGTGGCGCGCCTCCACGAACGGCAGACCGCCGGCAGCGCGCACCGCGCGAATAAGTTCGATGGAAAATTCATCCGGCACATCAATCATGTCGAGCAGGGCGCGGTCGCCCTTTTTGATTTGGGTGGAATAATTGACGAGGAGTTTAGCCAGCTTGGTATAACGCGGATCGGTCATAATTATCCTGTGAAGTTAAATGATTTTTCCGAATTTGCCAGAAGAGAAAACATTGTCCAGGGTATCACAGAAGGATAGGGCTTGGAACCGGACAGATAGTGGTTAATAAATCCAGTTGAACCATTTCACAACTCTACGGCTTCATCGCGTCGGCGTAAGGCCTGCCATCTAAAAATACCTGCTTGATTTTTGGGTGGCCGGATGCGGGGACAATGACTTGGACAGTAAGCTTACCATGAGGGTTGCCGGTATCTTCGGCAACGTAGTAATTTTCGATACCATAAGCAACATGCACGGTGTTAGTCGCCCTCCACCAATTATTGTCGATTTTGCCTTTCATCAGGATTTCGCTCTGCTCAGGCACAAATTCGCTGGCACTGGCACGGGTAACTTCGTAAAACCCGTTTGTACCGGGCGCCAGCGCAACGAAGATTTTTGTGCCGGCCGCCAAACCATTTGGTACCGGAGGCGAAAACAGTTTGTCCGGCACGTCGCTGATTTTGTAATTCAGGAGAAGATAATCGCCACGAAGAATGTCCCGCGGATCAATTATACGGGTTTCGAGCAGGATGGCTCTGCCACGCACCAGGGCATATTCCTGCGTGGCGACAGTGGTGAGGAGCCAGGCGGCTTGCAAGACGAGAACCAGAATGAACAGTTTGAGTTTCATGATAACTCCGGCCGGGCAGAAAGTTTTATTTGTTTAGTTAATTTGCGGCGTTTTTTCTCCAGATAAGCGCCGAAGACAATGAGGAAAATTCCAGAGATCAAAAACATAGTACCCGTACGGGCCATGGATCCAAACAAATCGAAGTAAGTTGCGATAATATCGAGCCCGATAAAGACAATGCAAAGGTTCACGAGATAGGATGAACGTTCCTGCAGGCCGACCTGGATTTGCAGCAGACAAAAGACAAAAAGCGCAATCGTACCGAGAAGGTAACTCCATGACCCGTTTTCAAAGAAATACCGAGGACCGCCGCCCTGGTAAATTTGCCAGCAGCCAAACCAGGCGCTGCCCATAAAAAGCATTATGCCGAAAAATGCGATGAGGGAAGTCCAACGCCATTGAGGGGTAAGGGCACGCATATTTCGTATTCCGGCAACAATAAGCAACAGCGCCATGCCGCCGAGTACAGGGAAAATAACGAGAGAGTTTCCGGGATGAGTCGGGTCTCCGAAGAAGTCTTTCCAGGTAAGCGGGTAAAAAAAGACCAGGAAGATGAGCAGGCCGGCTTTTTCAGTCACGCCGGCGAAATCCGCAAATGGGCCGCGCCGCAACAGCCAGCCCGCGCCGAGATAAACAAGGCCGAGCAAAGAATAGAGCAGTATTTGGTATTCGGAATCGCAGTAGATGAGGCTGTCATTCTGGTTGATTTCACAGCCAAACCATATGCCGAATGCCAGCAACAGCAAAACGTGCTGTGCCTTGGAACGCAACAGCCACGGAAACGCGGCAATGCCAACCCACCACATTAAGAAGGCGTTTGGAGGCCGCGACACGATATTGTAAACCTGACCAAGCAATGCAATGTTGGCCAGAAACAGGCACGAGCCAATGAAATGAAGGGCTTCGCCAATCCTGCGATATTTGCCCCGGACTTCACGCAGCCACCAGCCGCCAGCGTGCGTGCTCAGCATAAGAAAAATACCGGCGCCAATTTTGGCGCCGCGAGGAATACCGTTCCAATGGGCGGAAATAAGCAACGCGATGCCCGCAACGACAAGCACCGCGCCGATGATCGAGACGATCGTGAGAAATTTATTGCCGTTATCTTCTTTAAGACGGAAATGCTCGATAATTTTCTGCTGCTGCTCGCCGCTAATGAACCCGCCATCACGAAGAATCTGAATATCTGCGTATTTCATAATAGTTCAGGTTTGTCATGCAGTCGCTTACAAAGAGCGGCATGAATGAAAATCTCTTTTCATCGCCCAAATCTACCTGGAATTTACCTAAAAAGGTTAATTGAAAAAAATTTAACGAACATTGCCATTATCAATGAGCATTTATCGAAGATGGCAGATGATTGGTGGCAACTCTGAATTGAATTCTGTCGTGGCGTTTTCAAGAAAACGGTACGATTTTTTCTCCTACAAAACGCAAAATTTAGCCACCGCAAGGCCTGTCCTACTGCGTCTGGAGAGTAAAATATTTTGACCCAAGGCCCACCGCGCCATTGGTCACCGTAATGCTAAAATTTCCCGAAGAACTCAAATGGTTGGTGGCTACCGGCAGCCATTTGTAGAGCGGCAAACTGACATTCGTGCTCATCATGGTGTAATAAGTCTGGTCAGCCGCGCCGTTCGTGCAGGTCAGCAGGATATTGTTTCCAGAGGGATGCACACCAATAATCGCCGCCTGGGGCACGGCAGCAATCACGAGAAATGGCCAATCGCTATTGGTGGCAAACTCTCTCGAATCAAAAGTAAACCCGGTATTCGGGCTGGTGGCGGTCAGATAAAGCCCCACTTCCGCGCCTGCCTTCACCGCCTTCACAAAGCGCGGCGGCGTGGCCAGATAGAAGAACAGTAGTTGATTCGCCCCGGAATTGGTAAAGGTGCCCAGGACTTCATCGGTGCTGCTGTTCAGCAATCCCGCTTCGCTGTTATAAGAAATGCCATCCGTCGTAGGCACGATGGATGTACCCGTGCCTTCGGACCAATTGTTATTTGCAATCCAGCGGACCTGGAACGTCCCGATGCCACGATTAAAAATCGAGTTGGTGGGAGCGCCTTGTTCCGTGAGTTGCAGCGCAGCATGGGTGACGACCCAATTGTTCGAGCCGTACCGTGAATTGAAACTGATAATGAGTGCAGCAGTATTGAAGCGGATAAAAGAGTCAGAAAGACCCTCTTTGACACCCAGGACATTGGTTGCATTTGAACCGGAAACAGAGAGCAAACTGTCGGCGCCATAGTTTAACGTGGGCAACCCGGCACCGACAAATGCATCGGCGTCAGGAGTGTCCGAAAAATATTGGGCATGGACGGACGCGACGCAAGCGATAGCGATGAGTAGGCGGAGTATTATTTTCATATGTCCCTGTTTTTTTCTAAATGCCCCAAGATAATTAGCAAGTAATACGCCCGCATAAGCGCCATATGGACGCTTTTCCCGCTGTCGGGTGGAAGCTGGCAGCCTTATGAAACGATGCTTTTGCCTGAGTTAGCCTGTGGCAGCCACTGCACTGCATTAGACCTTTTTTCTTTGATTTTGTCAACCAAATACAATGCCAGTTATAGGACATTGGCGGAGAAGAGTTTAAAATTCAAAAACACTGATAAATTCGTCTCTTTGGGAATATTATCCGCTAGAAATAATGAAGAAACGGGCCATATGTGAAATTCCCGAAAAGAATTTAAACAACCGCACGGCTGGCACGATAGTTGTGAAGCCGCTTCAGTCGGTTATCGGCAGCCTCTACTCAGACCGCTTTTTTGAACAATTCTTTGGTCCGATAATCCAGAAAGTTCTTCCGCCATTCCGCGCGCGAAAGCCGTCCGTGCCCGTTGTGCTTCAGCGAATCCACAAACCACCATTCGCGCGGCACCTGCCAGTCGGGAAGTTTTTGGAGCAGAAATTGTTTCAATTCATCTCTTACGCCCGTACGGGTGGCGCTGACGCACGCCACAATCAGATCCACGCGGTCGGCATTCCCGCTGGGCACGCCAAAGACCAGGCAATCATCCACCGCCTCATGCTTCTTCAATGCTTCTTCGATTACCGCCGGAGCCACTTTCCGGCCCGCTACGTTAATGTGATCGTCCAATCGTCCGCGCAAATAAACTTCGCCGTCTTTTACTTCCGCAAAATCCGCCGTCCGGAATGCCCCGTCGCCCAGCGTCATTTCCTCTTCCGGCCAATAAGCCTGCCCCACCGCCCGGCTGCGCACACGTAGGAAACCATCGCCGTCGATGTGGACTTTGACGTCCTTCAACAGTTTGCCCACCGATGATTCGGCCGTGCGCGGCACGTTCGTGCCGTCATATGAAATTCCGCCGCACTCGGTGCAGCCGTAAAAATTGTGAATCTTAACGTTGTGTTCGTTAAAAACATCCCGTTCCAGTGAGAGTGGCAGCGGCGCGCCGGCGGAGATCGCCAGGCGCACATTGCTCAAAATCGCGCCGGCCTTGTGCCATGCATGCCACAGCGCCGGGACACCCGCCACTGTCAGATTCAAATGCGCATGCTGGGCGCAACGCAATGCCACTGGCAACGGCGATGGCGCAAGGAACAGCGGAATGCCGTGCAACAACAGCGGCAGCACGAGGTTTGAAAATCCGTAGGAATACGCCAGCGAAATGACGCCCAGGTTTGGCCAGTCCGGGCGCAGGCCCATCGTCGTCACGATGTTCTCTGCGTCGGCGGCGAGTTGTTCGCCAGTAAACGCCACCATGCGGCGGACACCGGTTCCCGCCGGAGTTATTTTCAGGTGACAGCATGGCACGGGGGGCGGCGGGATGTTGGGAATTTGCTGCTGGATTTCCAGCGGGCAAACGACCGCACCCTGGCGCCACGCGCGCAGGACGGTGATGACAAATTCGGGAGAGTTCCCCTGCGGAAAAACCATCGCCGGGTTCCCGGTCAACGGTATTCCGCTTTCCTTGTCCAACTGTGAAAATGTCCAGGAGCGGCCCGATGCTAAATCGCGCAGAGCGATTTCATTGCGATTGCCCTCGACTACCCTCTGCCAACGTTCGTACAACATCGAATGTTTGCTTTAAATAAAGAGATATTTGCCCAGGTTGCAAGCCTGTATTTTGGCCTAAATGAGCATATGCAACGCCACTTTTCGCGAAAAAAGACGCATTTTTCATTTTAAGTTTTTCATCGCCCGCCTTAGATTCACCGCCAAAATGATTATCGCGCCTTCTTTGCTCGCCGCCCATCACGCCGCCTTTGGCGAAGGCGCCGTTCGCGCCTCGAAGTCCGGCGCCGACTGGCTGCACCTGGACATCATGGACGGCCATTTCGTCCAGAACATCACCTTCGGGCCGCAAGTCGTCAAAGAAATCCGCCCGTTGAGCAAACTTTTTTTCGACGTGCACCTGATGTGCAGCAAGCCCGAAATCCTCCTCGAACCGTTTGCCAAAGCCGGCGCGGACGAAATGATTATCCACGTCGAACTCGGCGAGCGCGTCGAGTCCCTCATTTGGGCCATCAAAAAACTCGGCAAAAAAGTCGGCCTCGGCGTGAATCCGCCTACGCAGATCGAATGCGCCCTGCCCTTCCTGGACAAAATTGATTTGCTGCTCGTCATGACGGTGAACCCCGGCTTCGGCGGCCAGGAATTCATCCATGAAATGCTTCCCAAAATCCAACAGGCTGATGCCTGGCGGCGTGAGAAGAACTTGCGCTATCGCATCAGCGTGGATGGCGGCATCAACAACGACACTGCCGCCGAATGCGCCCGCGCCGGTGCGGACACCTTCGTGGCTGGCACCACCATGTTCAAGGCGCGCAGCATGAAGCGCGAAGTGGACAAGATGCGCAAGATTCTCCATGACAACGACCCCGCCCTCGCCGATCTGAAGGTCTGAACGTTTTCTCATATATGGCGCAAATCAAATTCGGTACCGACGGCTGGCGTGCAGTCATCGCCGAGGATTTTAGTTTCGACAACGTCGCCCGCGTCGCGCAGGCCGCGGCGGATTATTGGAAATCCGAGACCCAAAATCCCGCGTCGCCGATTTCCGGGCGGCCGCTCAAAGTCATCGTCGGGTTTGACCGCCGGTTTTTCTCGGACCGCTTCGCGCAGACCACCGCGCAAGTCCTCGCCGGAAACGATTTCCAGGTCGTCCTCACGCCCGAACCAACGCCGACGCCCTCCGTCTCCTACGCCGTCAAAGACCTCGACGCCATCGGCGGCGTGATGATTACCGCCAGCCACAATCCACCCATCTTCAACGGCTTCAAGTTGAAGTCATACTACGGCGGCTCGAGCAGCCCCGAGGAATGCAAAGCCGTCGAAAGCTTTCTCCGCCGCAACGTCGTTCGCTCGATGGGGCTCAAGGATGCCATCAGCGCCGGCAAAGTGTCGCTCCAGGACTTGCGCCCCGCGCATTATGCCGCGCTGAAGAAGCTCGTGGACTTCAAGCTCATCGCCAAATCCAAACTGCGCTTCGCGCATGATGCGTTGTTCGGCGTTGGTGCGGGTTGTTTTGAAACGCTCCTGGCCAAAACCACGTGCAAGGTCACCACGCTCAACGGCAAGCACGACGTTTTGTTCGGCGGCATCAATCCCGAGCCGATTTTGCAGAACTACGGCCCGAGCCAGAAATATCTCGCCAAACATCCGCATGACATTTGCCTCGTGACCGATGGCGATGCTGACCGCGTCGGCGGCATGGACGGGCGCGGTGGTTATTTGACCACGCACCAGATCATTTGTTTGTTGCTGCATCATTTCGTCGCGAACCGCAAGCAAACCGGCCGTGTCGTCAAGGCGCTCACAACCACCTCCATGATGGACAAGATGTGCGCGGCGTTTGGGCTGCAACTCATCGAGACCGGCGTCGGCTTCAAATACGTCTGCGCCGAGATGCTCAAGGGCGGCGTACTGCTGGGCGCGGAAGAGAGCGGCGGCATCGGCTTCCCCGGCCACATTCCCGAGCGCGACGGCATCGCCGCCGGGCTCATGCTTCTGGAACTGCTCGCCATGGAGAAGCAATCCGTGAATAAGATTTGGGCGAAGCTCGAGAAAGAATTCGGCCCGCACCGTTACGGCCGCATCGACACCCATTTCCCGCTCGAGAAACGCGCCGCCCTCATGGAATACCTGGCGAAAAATCCGCCAGCCAAGCTGTTGCGCTCGCCCCTGGTGGAAACCAAGACCTTCGACGGCGTAAAATACGTCGCCCAGGATTCGTCATGGCTGATGCTGCGCGGCTCCGGCACCGAACCCATCCTGCGCATCTACGCCGAAGCCAAATCCCACCCCGACGCCCAAAAACTCCTGCAACTCGGCGTCAAGCTAACGAAAGCCGTTTAAGAGGGTTTTAACCACGGATAAACACAGATAGGCACGGATTTTTTCTCACCGCAGGTGCTAATTAAGGTAGGGCGTGTCAGTCCCCTGACCGCCGCCACCCAAACGAGGATGATTCCACATTGCCCGTCCCGAGGGGCCCCCCTTCCGTAGGCTTCCGTAGCCTTCCGAAGGTCGCAAAAGGTGGCTAAATCACATGTCGTCTCTCCCCCCCGGGGGGGGGCCGACCATAGGCGACTGTGGCCGTCCATAGCCGACTATAGGCGTCTGAAACGAATACCCCAAACTGTCTTTGTCCCGCAGAGCGGAACTCCAACGCGGCAAAAAATATTTTTTTATTTTTTGCCTTCAATAGCCTTGGGCAGGCTTCAATGGCCTTGGGTAGCTTTGGGAGCCGCGCACGGCTGTTTCTCCCAACCTTCACTACGTTTGTCACGTGGCTCAACCACCAACTCTCATCTTTTTTCAAAGAGCAGCGGATATTTTACCACAGTATTTCCAAATCGGAACCGAAACTTGACTCCACGTTGTTCACGCAATGTATTTGAAAGATGTTAATTTTTTGTCATTATCAGCAAATTAAATGTTCAGAATAACGCTCAAAAATTACCGCTGCTTTTCAGATTCACAACCTGCGGTTATCGATTTGGACGGGGGCTTTACCGCGTTCATCGGCACAAACAATTCAGGCAAATCTTCTTACTTGAGATTTTTTCAGGAGTTTAGAAATTTTTTCCAGCAACTTCAGGGCAACATTGTACCAAGGTCGATTAGCTTTACTCTGCTTCACGTCGAAGATTGGCTCGAAATTTTTCACAATCAAAATCAAAGAGGCATCACAATTGAAATCGCATGTACAAATAGCTTGCCCGGATGGGTGGACCACTTATCTATTACTCTCGACCGAACAAAAAATGGTCACGCCTTCGTTGAAGTTTGGGTTCGTTTAGAATCCGGAATAGTAGATCGAGTAGATAGCCATCAGTCCTTGTCCCAATTTGTTTATAAAGGCAGGATTGTAACAGGACGGGCAGAAGAGTTTAACAAACTGGTTAACGTGATAGCCAACTCCTTTTATGTAGGACCGTTTAGAAACGCTATCAGTGAAGGATCTGGGTCTTATTATGATATTTCAATCGGAACGACTTTCATTTCACAATGGGATCAGTGGAAAACAGGCATTTCTCGCCAACAGAATGAATCCGTACAGAAGATAACTAATGATATAGAGCATATTTTTGATTTTTCCCGCCTTGAAATAAATGCGTCGCCCGATAAAAAGGCTATTCAGCTAATAATCAACGGCAAGCCATATCGGCTGCGTGAGTTGGGAGCAGGATTGGCGCAATTTATAATAGTATTTGGTAATGTTGCAACACGCAGACCAGCTCTTCTCTTAATTGATGAGCCTGAGTTAAATCTTCATCCTAGTCTTCAAATCGATTTTCTTACAAGCCTTGCATCTTATGCAAGCTACGGCGTCATGTTTGCTTCCCATTCAGTTGGTCTGGCACGAGCAATTAGTGACCGTATATTTACTTTTCAGAAAATCAAGGGCAGT
>DATJXK010000205.1:0-31132 GCA_035500235.1 Pseudomonadales bacterium
GGGGCGATAGGATTTGTTTCAGCCGGAGATTTTTGAAGCGCTTTTTGTTGCTTCGTCCAATCCTGAATAGCCTTATCTACGTCAATTCCCTGGGTTTTAAGGTAAGCGTTAATTTGGTCTTTGTACTTTTGGAATATCACATTTTTTTCCCCGGAACTCCCGCCTTCCATCGCCATGTCACGGGCCTGTTTCAGCAAGTCCAGGATTTTGGCTTTTTGCTCGTCAGTTAAGCCGGGAATGATTGAACAATAGGCATCGTAGGTAAATTTGACTTTGCCGTAAGTCAACTGGTCCTTAATAGTTTCAATTTGGTCCGGGGTCAACTCCCGCGAAAGCGCGGCAATGAATTGATCATGAAACGGCTGGCACATGGCCAGGATCATTGTGTTCTTTTGCATATGCCATTCGCTTGAATCAGCCGAGAGGCTGCTCAATGAATCATCAATGGCCTCGTCCCGGGCACGTAACGCGTGATAATTGGCGATAATCAATACCTGAACCCGGTTGGATTTGGCGGCATCGGATATCGACAGCGCCTGCATGATCTTCAGAGTTCGTTTTTCCACCGCGACATCGTACGCAGCGTTCACCTCGTCCGCACTTACGGGCGGCGTGCTTAAGGAAGAAGAATCGGCAGCCAGGGCCTGAGCCGGCCTGCAGAAAGATGTTATAGCGACCAGGGCTATGACGGGAACAAGGCTGAGGGCTTTCATAAACTAATTAGTTGTATAAACATGGTTATTAATCAAGAACATTTCTTCATATTAGGGACAATCGCCAAAATAAAAGCTCACGGAACCTGAGTATACCCCGTGGGCCACCGGCCGCTCGCCGGAAGGGCTGACCACCCATGGCTCCTGGAATTTGCTGCCAATGGGCGGTATCGCATGCAAAAATCCGAGGCCGCACGCCGGCAGCGGCGGGATGGTATGGCCCGCGAGTTTTACCGGCGGAAATTCCGGCGTCAGCACCTGCATGAAGGGGATATGCTGCGGCACAATAGTGATTTGGCCTTCGGTCGTTTCCAGTTGTACCCACCGAACGTCCGCGAAGCAGCCTTTGAATTCGGGATAGACCCAGTCGTGCCAGCCGGTAATGGTATTATTGTAATTATTCTCCCAGAGGCCCGGCGTCACACCCTGCCGGCGGTTTTTCCAAACGCGATACGGGCCATCGCCAAACCAGCGTTTGCTTTTCACCATGCTTTCCGGAAAATTAAAGGTAACCCCAAAATAATCATTCGTACCGCTGGCAGCATAGGAATAATCGCATTGCAACCATCCGTCATCCCGTAACGTCCAATAAATTTCCCGAATCGTCGCATTGGTCCCCACCACACGAGGGCCGTCCTGCAAAGAAAACTTTTTGCCGTCGCGTTCCACCTCAACCAATTCACCATCTTTGATCCAGGCATGAATGTCTTTGCCTTTTAATTCCCCGGTGCCACTGCCTGCGCCGAAATAATCCACCCGGGCCACCGCTCGAATATCCCGTGGCAAAATCGGTTGTTGTGACAAAGGCCATACATACGTCCAAAGCTCACGACCATTGGGATCGCTCACACGCATGGCCAGATAAGTATTCCCAGCCGACGAAATTTCATCGAAATTTTTAGGTAATTTCAGTTTTATCTTTCCATGGCCGCCGGGCGGAATCGCAGGTGATTTTGCCGTACCTTCAGCAATGATTGCCATATCCCCGGCATCTGCGGCATTGGGAAGGACGAGCCGGCGTAATTGCCAGGTAAATTTGCATTGGCGCGCATCAGTGAAACTATAATGGTTTTTCACCGTCAGCGTGCCGTCAAAATCTTCCGGCAGGTTGGTTTCAAGGATCACAATCGGCGACCAGATTTGTTTGATGGCATAAAAGCTCGCCTCACGCTGGCGATAAGGACCCACAATGCCGTCGGGCGCCTGGTCACCATCTACATCGATCTCGCCACTATCGGGATGCCTCACACCTTCATCCAGAAATGCCCAAATGAAACCGCCACCAAGGTATTTGCTTTGCTCCATCAAAGACCAAGTGTCTGCCAGGCCCGCTCCTGCTCCCCCGTCGTAAAGGCCATGAAGAAATTCCGTCGGCATATAAATGTAATTATTCGGCCAATCAGCGTGGACGATGTAATTGGTTTTGCGAAAGGCGATGGGAATGCCATCGCAGGCAAGCTTTGCCAAGTCATAAGGCAGATAATGGATAGTGTTCAGGCCGCTGAATGGTGCCCAGGGGTGCAGCACGCGGCGCTGTTGCGGATCATCCTGGCTAAATAATTTATCCAGGTTGGTATTAAAGCCACCTTCGTTGCCATTATTCCAAAAGAGGATGCAGGGATGATTGACATCTCGAGTTACCATTTCGTGAACCAGTTTCGTGCCCGTCGGCGTATTGTACGCGTGATGCCAGCCGGCAAGTTCATCGAGCACGTAAAGACCGCGCTGGTCACATACATCGAGAAAGTCCGCATCCGGAGGATAATGCGACATGCGAACGGCGTTCATATTCATGTCTTTAATGGTTGCAACATCCAGGCGCTGGACGTCTTCGCTCAGGCAACGCCCGGAATCGGGCCAAAATGAGTGCCGGTCGCAGCCTTTGAGAACGATACGTTTGCCATTCAAGTAAAGGCCGTCACCATCGCGAACTTCAAAGGTGCGAAAGCCGAACTGCTGCTGGATTTCGTGGATCGTTTTGCCTTTCTCTTTCAACTGGACCCGTACCTGATAAAGATTGGGTGTTTCAGCCGTCCACAATTTGGGATGGGAAATATGAGATTTCAGATTCACGGTTTGCGAAGGGCCAGAAGAAGGAATTTTCACGTGAAAAGACCGGCCCACATTTTTGCCATCAAGGGTTTGGATCTGCGCTTCGACGACGACGGTGTTTGTCGCACCATCAAGAAAGACATTCATCGAAAAATTGCCATTCGCCTCGGCATCGATGGCGACTCGATCAATGAATTGTGCCGGAACAGCTTCGAGGTATACCGGCCGGTAAATGCCACCGTACACCCAGAAATCGCCGTCCCGTTCCGCACCATCAATCGAAGTGTTGGCCGAGTGCTTAACGACGGTGACTTCCAGTTTATTAGTCTGGTCAAAGTTAAGGAGCGGGGTAACTTCGTATTTAAACTGATAATAACCGCCCTGGTGCATCGGCCCGGTCGATTGGCCATTTAACTTTGCGCTGGTATCGGTCATTGCCCCTTGAAAGACCAGAAAAACTCTCTTTTTCGACCAGCCTGCCGGCACGGAAAAATTATCCTCATACAACCCCGTCTCATGATAAGCATTGGTCAGGTCTTTGTAATAATTTAAAGTGCCGAAGCCGTGAAGTTCCCAATTGGACGGCACGGGCAAATTGGTCCAATAACCGGACTGCGCGCCGCTGGTGCAAAAGAATTTCCAGGGCACGGCATCGTCTTTCCCATGGCCGGAGAGATATTGCAATTCAGTTTGCTGCGCGGACACCATGGTTGCACAAAGCAAAAAAGCGAACATCCACGCCAACTGAAAATAAAACACAGAATTTCGAGAGCCTGGCATTTTTGAAATTTAGCCCTTCAAATGCTGGCGGAATTCGGTGGGCGTCATGCCGGTGTGGTGCCGGAAAAAGTGGCTGAAATAAAATTCGCTGGAAAAGTTTAATTGCCCGGCGATGTCCTTGATGGAAAGCCGCTTGTCTGCAAGCAGCAACCTCGCCTGGTCCAGCCGTGCCCGCTGGATATGCTGGTGAATGGTCCCCTGCCCTGACTGATGAAAAAGCGCGCGTAATCCGGAATAACTGACTTTGCCAACCGCACCAAGTTCCTTGGCCTTCCAATCACGGAACGGATTCGTAGAAATAGCGTTTAATACGCGAACGACCGGCGCGGGCAATTCCGCACGCGGAGAAACCAGGATTCCACGGGACATCAGCAGCGTTCCCAGCATTTCCGTGATCAGCATGTGCACTTGCCATTCCCAGCCGATCGGATGGCGGCGCACCATACGGAGCAGCTCATTCTGGGTGCGCGTCACAAACTTAAAATCGTCCATGGTAAATTCGGCATTTTCTTCATCGCGAATTTCTTCATGCCAGAATTCCAGGCCAGGCCCGCCAAAACGAAAACCGGCAATGGTCAGGTGCCGTCCGGGCCTCGGGATATAACTGCGCGGCTTGCTCATATCCACCAGCCAGACATTTTTGCCGCGCTTCAATTCAAAACGGTTGGATTTGTACTCCAGTTCCCCTTCACCCGACTGCACCCAGAACAAATGCGCGCCGGGTTTTTCAAATCGTTCATGCCGGTCGGCCTGGCCAATGCGACGGGTGCCGAGGGAAAAAAGATGCCACAACAACCGGCGGGCGGCAGGCGAGGGATCTACGAAGATCAGATTGTCGCTGACGTTGGTGGGCAAAGGCATAAGTGACTATTTACAGATAAATGAATGCTATGTCCACTGTGCAGGCCAGGTGTATGTACCCGGTTTGATGGTAAATAGCGTGGATTGATTGCTTCCGACCGACAGCGTTGCTACTCCGGGGGCCAGTTCACGCTCCACCGTCAACCGCGGCCAGCGCATGCGGCGCACCAGTTCTGATGCCGTCGCGCCGCCTTCGGCAAAGACATGCGTTAAGGGCACTTCGTTAATAATTCCTTCAGCAATTTGAACAATGTTTTGGGACAATCGCCGGGCAATCCCGGCATCCTGCACTAAAGGAAGTCCCACCGCCAAAATAACTCGGGAATGCGTATCAAATGCTTCGACCGCACGGCGGGTAATAGAGGCCCTGGCTGTGGGTGAAAGTTCCGCGCCCCAAACCAATTCCGCCGGCAAGGTCATGACCGGCTGTTTCCGTTTCCGTGCCGTCGTGACAAATTTTCGGGAAGAATCCGTGGATGTGCCGCAAACAAACAATTCACGAACCGGTGCAGATGGCGGCACCTGGTTCGCTCCATTACTTGCGGCAGGCTTTTCCCGGTCCAGCAACGCACTGAAAAATTCCGAACCGCCGGCGGGCAGAGTTTCCGGACCAGAGATTGTCCCGGCCCATTCGACAACATCCTTCGACGTGCCGGCTTCACCAATAACAATCGTCTGGTCGAGCAGCCGCCGATCCCCATTTCCGATGCAAATGGAAAATTTTTCCGGCACTTTTAACAGGCGAAGCACCTGTGACGTGCGCCGCGGGTATTCAGGATCGCGCCCAAATTCAGTTTTGTGGATCAACTTGCCATGGATGAAGTAATGCCCGTCGCGGATGGTACGGCCCAGCGAGGGATTTGCCGGCAGCAGCAAGGAGCGATCGAGTTTTAATTGCTGCATGGCCGCTTCGATCTCGATAGTCACATGGCCGCGCAACACAGAATCCACTTTTTTGTAAATCCATTGGGCGCCTGCCGCCCGCAATATTTGCGCTGCTGTCGCCACCCGCTTCGCGGCGTCGTTGGGGGAGCAGGAGCGGGAATCTGTATCGAAGCAAACAATGTCAGTATGTCCGTTCGGTTCGCCGGACCGGATGATTTCCGCATGCAAACCATGACGCAGGCCAACCGCGCCTATTTCGGCGGCTCCCGTCAAATCGTCTGCAATAACGCCAATCATACGGGATTCAAAACTTTCGATTTACGTTTTGTTCGCCTGCCTGCTGGCGTCTTAAAATTTCGACTTCTTTCCTGCGATAAGCGAACCGCCAACTGGATAGCGGAAAACAAGCTGGTGGGGTCTGCCTTGCCCTGCCAGGCAATATCAAAGGCAGTCCCATGGTCAACGGACGTCCGGATGATGGGCAGTCCCAAAGTGACGTTTACCCCGGTATCAAACGCCAGCATCTTAAAGGGGATGTGACCCTGGTCATGATAAAGCGTCACGATGGCATCGAACTTTTTCCGCACATTCAACGTAAACGCGGCATCCGGCACAAGCGGACCGCTAATATCGATTCCCTTGCGTCGTGCCCCGGCCACGGCGGGTTCAACAAATTTTTCCTCTTCATGATTTCCAAAAAGACCGTGTTCACCTGCGTGTGGATTTAAGCCGCAAATGCCCAGATGCGGTTCGCGCTGCAACATCCGGCGCATGGCATTGGCAGTCAGTTCGATGACATTAAGCAGGCGTTCAACGGAAATTTTTTGGGGAACTTCGTGATAACCGATGTGTGTAGTGGCCATGCTCACAGTGAGCTTGTCCGAATAAAGCATCATGCAGCTCCGTTTGGCACCGGTCAGGGCCGTGAAGATTTCGGTTTGCCCGGGAAATTTAACCCCAGCCAAATTAAGCGCCTCCTTGTGGACCGGCCCCGTAATCACACCCAGCGTTTTTCCAGCAAGCGCGGCGGCAATCGCCTGTTCGGTATAAATATAAGCAGCGCGACCGGCCGCGGCAGAAATTTTTACCGGCTGGATTTTTTTAGCATCAATCACTTCACAATCAACAATGAGCGGGTGAGTAATTTCAGAAATGTTGTCGAATTCAGCGGCCGAAACAACCCGGCAAACATGTCCGTTTGATTTCGAGGAAAATGCCGGGGAAGATTTGAGCCGTTCTAACACGCTCGCGTCGCCAAATAAAACCGGGACGCATGATTTCAGCACGGTAGCGTCATGCATGGCACGCAGGCAAATCTCCGGGCCGATCCCCGCCGGATCACCCATCGTCAGGCCAAAAGCGGGCTTATTCTTCATGATTTTCCGTTCAACAGATGCAGGTGTTCCATTTCAGAGCGCAGCTTGTCGAGTTGCGCCGGCGACAGCGGGCGTAATGGCGGCAAAACAAATGGCGCGCACAATCCACGGCAATGCATGGCCGCTTTGAGCGCTGCCAAAGACTCGTTGAGGGTACGTCCGTTTTGGTAGAGCGCCGAGACGGTGCTCATGCGCGAAAAATGATCACCAGCTTTCTTCCAGTCTCCCGATTTCGCTGAAACACACAGTTGATGACAGACATCCGGAATCAAATTGCCCACGCTCGGCACAATGCCGTCGGCCCCAAGTTTCAATCCATTTTCCATTTGTGCGCCCACACCGACAAAGACAGAAAAATCCTTCTTCCCTCCAAAACGTTTCATTAATTCGCTTAACCGTTGCGGGTTATTTTCGGAATCCTTGATGCCGGCGAGCCGGGAATGCCCCAATAATTTTTCCACTACATCCAAAGGGATGGAAACTTTGGTGGTCATGGGCATGTTGTAAAGCAGGAGCGGCCCATTAAGGCTATCCAATATTTTCTGAAACCATGGCAGCATTTTATCGGTATCCATTCCGGCCCGCGGATGCAACACCAGGGCATCGGCTCCATCGCGCAGATAATCATTGCCCATGTCCGCTTCTACCGCATTACCGTTGCTGATGCCGGCAAAAATCCTGACTGCGCCATTCGCGCGAGCAGCAGTGCGCGCGACAATCCGCCGCCGGTCTGCCGCTGGAATAGAGACGCCCTCACCTGTCGTACCCATGACGAAAATTCCTTCGACCTTGCCGGCCAGCAATGAGTCAACCAGCCGGTCCAACGACGGTTCATCCAGCCGTCCATCGGCGGTAAATGGCGTGACCATCGGCACTACTGTTCCCTGATATTTCGAATCTTTCTTCATTGTTTTCTAATAAGCCGCCTCGTAAATACATTCCGCATGCTCTTCAGTGAGTGGGCGCAAATTGTTTTTCAACAGCCGCGTGACGCGCATAGCGGACCGCGCCATTCCGGGAATGGCCTCACGAGGCACATTTAATTCCGACAATTTTTGTGGCACACCGCAATCACGCGAGAGTTGTGAGAGGAAATCGACCCCTCGTTCAGCTATCGCCAGTGCCGGACCGTTGTACCCTACACCCAGGGCCGTGGAAATGGCCGCGTAGCGCTCGGGCGCGGCCGAACAATTAAAATGCAGGACGTGCGGCAGCAACAGAGCATTGGAAACGCCATGGCTGATATGGAATTGTCCGCCGAGTGGATAAGCGAGGGCATGGACGGCAGCAGTATTAACCGGCCCGAGGCAAAGGCCGCCGTAAAGGCTGCCTAAAGCCATTGCCGCGCGAGCTTCGATATCACCGCCATTTCGAACGGCGCGCCTCAAATTTTCTGAAATCAATTTAATGCCCTGCAACGCGTAAACGTCCACCACCGGATGGGCAAATTTATTGGCGTAGGCTTCAATGCAGTGTGTAAGCGCATCAAGACCCGTGGCCGCCGTGACAGCGGGCGGCACAGACAACGTGAGCAATGGGTCAACATAAGCGGCATCCGGAACCAGATGCGGGCTAACGACTCCTTTTTTAAGCCGGTCGGCCTCGTCCAACAAAATCGCGTTCGGCGAAACTTCAGCGCCAGTACCAGCCGTAGTCGGCAGGCAAACCAACGCCAACTCGCGCTTTGCGAGCAAATTGATGCCAAAGACTTCACCCACCTTCTGCGATGCGCATGCCAGCGCGGCAACGAGCTTGGCCACGTCCATCACACTGCCGCCGCCAATGCCCAGAACAGAATCAATTTGTTTTTTTTGCGCCTCGGCCAGGGCGAGCTCAAAAAATTCCACAGTCGGTTCAGGTGGAACCAGGGGGCTTTGAAAGATTTCAATTCCCGCCTGCTTAAGCGCTTCCTCAATGGATTTAATCTGCGTACGAACGGATCGGCTTGTCACCAGAAACAGCCGTTTCACGTTACGCTGCGCCAGGTATTCAACGCATTGCGGCGCGCAGCCATTGCCGAACACGATGCGCGGGGGTTGAAGGAGGATCACTGTGTTCACGAGTTCGCCTCCATTCCTGCGGGCATCATTTTTTCTCCGGCCAAATTCTTGCGCATTTCCAGCCAGCCCCAATAAGTCCACTCGGTCTTCAAATTTTTATCCGGCGGGAAAAACAGGCTCGCAAAATAGCCAACGACCAGGACAATCACATGCGCAATGACTCCGACCATTACGCTGGGCCAGGTATAATTCCAGCCTAGGTGGAGCATCTGGCTCTTGCCGCCCGTAAGCGTCGCCCAGGCAGTAAAGGCCAGGCCGCAGGCGATGCCAATCCACAGCCCCTGTCGGTTCGCGCGACGGCAGAAAAAAGCCAATAAAAACATCCCGGCCAATCCAGCGGAAACAATTGCCGTAGCCGCGTAATAAAGTCCCAGGGCGCTTTCGCCGCGCGCCGCTATATAAGTCCCCGTTGCCACGGCAATCACCCCACATACACCCACAATAATTTTTCCGATCAACAACCGCTGGCGGTCAGTTGATTGCGGGCGCAACCGGCGATAGTAATCTTCCACGATGACAGCCGAGAGGCAGTTCAAATCAGAAGACATTGATGACATCGCGGCGGAAAAAAGCGCGGCGATGAAAATGCCGGCTAATCCCGCAGGGATTTTTGTCGTAAGAAAATACGGAAAGACTTCATCAGGGATGACCTTGCCATTGGGCCCCATCAGATGCGCCGGAAAAGATTCTCCCGAAAGCTGGTAATACGCCCACAATAACGTGCCCGCCAGCATGAAAGCCGTCCATGCAGGAATGCATAGGACAGCGCCCAGTGCTACGCCCTTGAGCGCCGCCCGATCGGATTTAGCCACCAAATAACGCTGCACCAGCGTCTGGTCCGCGGCATATTTTTGCAAATACCAGAACCCACCATAGAGCAGCATCACCCAGAAATTGCCATCGGCCGACAAATCGAAATCAAAACTGCCCAGGCTCATCTTGTGATGCTCAGAAGCCACATTGAAGGCCGCGGAAGCGCCACCCGGCATGATGTAAAGCAAAACACCGATCACGACGACCACTCCCGCTATTTTAACGATGCCTTGCAGCACTTCGGTCCAAATGACGGCTTCCAGGCCGCCAATCAAAGTATAAAGAATCGTCAGAATCCCGACCCCAAAAATGACATGGTATTTGTCCCAGCCAGTCATGCCACAAACCGCAGTCGTAATCGTGAATAGTACGAAACCCATTTTGGAAAAATGTCCCGCTGCAAAAGCCAGTGCACTGTAAGCACGCGCGCCATATCCAAAACGCTTTTCAAAATATTCATACGCGCTCATGTTGACAGCGTGACGGAAGAAGGAGACCAGCGTCGTTCCCACGATCAGCAATACACCTACCGCCATAAAACCAGGCACGAGTTGGTTCCAATCGCCTTTATACGCTGCGCCGGGATAGGCGATGAAGGTAATACTGCTGATGATCGTCGCAAAAATTGAAAGTCCCATCGCCCAGGAAGGAATGGAACGGCGCGCCACGAAATAAGCGTCAGTAGACGTCTGCCGCCGTGCAAAGTGAAAACCAATCCACGCCACCGCCACGAAATAAATGGCAATGACCAGCAGATCCAATGGACGAATCGAACTCATGCGTCGTTAACCGTTCCCCTTCGGCAGAGGGCTGTTTCCGGCAAAAACACCATTCGTAAAGACACAGGCATGGACAGGTGCACCGTCTTCCGCCCATTGATAGGCTGGCCCATTGGCCATCAACCCAAAGAAGCTGCGCGGTAAATCCCGCGCCTCAGGTTTGGTGTCCCATGAAGATTGGCTTTTCATCCGGCCATTCGGCCAATATTGGACCCAGACTGCTGTATTGTTCTCAAGGTCGTGCGACCAGCTGGAAAGCTCTTTTCCATCCGGCGACCAGAACGTTTCCGTTCCGGTCTTGCGCCCATTGTCATAAGTAACTTCGTGCTGCTTTTGGCCGTTGTCGTAGTAATCCATTTCTGGTCCATCAAGCAAATAACGCCCGTGCGGGCAAACCCGCGCGCTCCATTGCGAACGAATCTTTCCATCAGGATATTCCTCAGAAAATTTCTTTACCGTTCCACCGCTGGTTTCCGCCGCCACATCACCCGCATCCGAAAATATCCAGGCCTCGTTCAACTCATAATGCAGGCACGGCTGCGTCTCGGTTGTTAAAACATGGATCACTCCATTCGGCGCCTGCCGCGCGGTGACATAGCCAAGCGTGCCATTCTTGCGAAACTCATGGTTCGGCAACTGCACGGGCAGTTGCTTAATCCGCCACGACGTTCCGTTGTTAGTCGAAATCGCCACGAAACAACCATTGCCGTGGTCCCATCCTTTGGGCGGCGCCTGGTCCTTTTTCTGAAGCCACGCGTCGCTCACGAAAAATAAATTGCCATCCGCCAGCCGGATCATGGATGGCCGTTGGGCGCTGCCCAGCGGGGGAAAGGGTGATTCTACACTTTGGCTCCAACTTACGCCCCAGTTCGTCGAAACATTTTCCGGCGACCAGCCATTGACACTGGAATTTTTGCCGCCAATGGAAAGTAATCCACCATGGTCATCCACCGGCACAATAACCGAGTGCCGTCCCCCTGTCCTTCCAGCCATCTGTTGCCAGTGAATTCCATTGTCTGTACTGCGCCATAGGAAACTATGAGCCCCGCTTCCATCCATGGCTAAATACATGCAGCCATCCGATCCGCGAAAGGCGCTGGTGATAGGTTGCGCCTCGTATTGTTTCGCTGGTTCGGCTAATTGCGGCAGCGAGAGCGTCCATGTAGCTCCATTATTGGTGGAAACAGCCGTTTTGAAAGGTATCCAATCTGACACATCGCGTCCTCCACCAAAAAACCGGATGGTTCCGTGATCGTTCCAGAGCAGACCGGATTGGTCGTTGTAATTTTCAAATTTATAAAAAAGCTCCGGCAAATCCCATTCCTCCGCGCCGTAACGCAGGCGGGCCTGGATGAATGACGTGGAAGGGTCACTCTCGCTTTTCCCCGGCGGTGTACTGAAATAAATGGCTAGCGCGTCGCCATTTGGCAGAATTTCAAAACCCGGAGAATGATTATGCGTAAACACATTGGTATCCATCCCCGTAAATGCCGCTTCCAAATCTTTGGCGTTCTCCGGTGGAACCGGCAGGGCAAATCGCACGGTAAAATACGGAACCTGCGGATCCGGCCCCAGCGACGCCGGTCCCGTACCCTGCTTAATGGCCGACTGGCAGAACGGCACCGTACCGGATTCGTCCAATTGCAACTTGATCGGATCCGTTCCATCAGTGACCTGGCTGATGCCCAATGAAAAACCGGCAGCCCGAACGGTAATGGTTTGAGTCCCATTATCCGCCCCAAGACCGGGCATGATCGCGGCGGTAAACACGACACCAAACGCGATACACATCAAATTCAGCTTGAAACAGCGAATATACATTGCTTTGAATGGAGGCAAATATATTACCCCAACTTAACCAGTTCTGTCATATTGAAAACGCCAAACCATTTGATAAAAATGCCAAACAGAGCGAAACCGCTTGCGCCGGAAACCCCTAAAAGGATTTCATTTTGGCAAACCAAACTCCGAATATGAATAATGCTAAAAGCAAGGCGCCGTGCCTCGGTGTCATCTACGGAAACCGCGATTTTTTCCCCGATAAACTTGTCACGGAGGCCCGGGCGGACATCGCAAAAGTCTTTAAAAAATTTGGAATTCAAAGCATTCAGCTGGACGAGGCCGATTCCAAGGTAGGCGGCGTAGAAACCCATGCCGACGCCCGCAAATGCGCGGAGCTGTTCCGCCGACATGCCGATGAAATCGATGGCGTGCTGGTTTGCCTGCCGAATTTTGGTGATGAAAAAGGTGTCGCGGACACTTTGAAACTTTCGAATCTCAATGTGCCGGTTTTGGTCCAGGGCTACCCGGATGATTTAAAACAACTTTCCCCTGCCCGCCGGCGCGACGCTTACTGCGGCAAAATCTCCGTCTGCAATAACCTGGTGCAGGCGGGAATAAAATTTTCCCTGACCGGCAAGCACGTTTCTTATCCCACATCAGAAGAATTTCAGAGCGACCTGCAAAATTTTCTCGGTGTCTGTCGCGTGGTCAACGGCGTGCGCGGAGTGCGGCTCGGTGCGGTTGGCGCGCGACCCGGGGCATTCAACACCGTTCGTTACTCGGAAAAAATTCTCGAACGACAAGGCATCAGCGTCACCACAGTGGATCTTTCGGAATTCCTGGCCAAGGCCGGGAAACTGGCCGACGATACCAAAGCGGTAAAAAATAAACTGGCTGAAATTAAAGGTTATGCGCCATCGCCCGGCGTGCCGCCGGAGAAAATTTTGCAAATGGCCAAGCTCGGGGTGATTCTCGGTGACTGGATGGAAGCCAATGCGATTGATGCCACTGCCATCCAATGCTGGACTTCCGTGCAGCAGAATTTCGGCTGCAACGTCTGCACGCTCATGAGCATGATGAGCGAAAAGTTTTTGCCCAGCGCCTGCGAAGTAGATGTCACCGGTGTGCTGACGATGTACGCAATGCAACTTGCGGGCAATACGCCTGCAGCACTGGTGGATTGGAATAACAATTACGCGGATGACGATGACAAATGCGTGTTGTTCCATTGCGGCAACTGGGCTAAGAGTTTCCTGCCTGATATCAAAATAGCGAACGCACCTATTCTGGGCAGTACGCTGGGAGTGGAAAATACGTACGGCGCGCTGGAAGGCCGTACACCGGCCGGGCCATTGACGTTTGGACGCATTACGACGGCTGACACGGATGGATGTATTCGCACCTACGTGGGGGAAGGCGAACTCACGAGCGATTCGCTGAATACTTTTGGCACCCGCGCCGTGGCCAAAATCCCTCATCTGCAAAAGCTGATGCGGCATGTTTGCCGGCAGGGTTTTGAACATCACGTCGTCATGACCCAATCCAAATCTGCCGGGATTCTGGCCGAGGCCTTTGGAAATTATTTAGGCTGGGGAGTCCATCACCATAATGCCGGCGACTAATATGGGAACAGTTTTATCAGACCACGACCTTGTCCTGAAATCCGTCCGTTTGCGCCGGAAATTGCTCGAGGCCATTTTCGAAGCCGGCGCGGGCCACACCGGCGGAGGACTCTCCTGCCTGGATATCCTGAATGTGCTCTACAACCGCGTTCTCAACGTGTCTCCAGACAATGTTTCCAATTCCAACCGAGACCGCTATGTCCAGAGCAAAGGCCATTCAGTTGAAGCGCTTTATGCCGTGCTGGCGGATCGGGGATTTTTTCCTGAATCAGAACTGAAAACCATCTGCCATTATAAATCCTATTTTGTCGGCCATCCCACCCGAAAAATTCCCGGCATAGAAATGAATACCGGCGCGCTAGGCCACGGCCTGCCGATTTGCATCGGCATGGCCCTCGCGGCTAAGATGGATTCCACGCCATATCGCGTCTTTACGTTGCTCGGCGATGGCGAGCTCGCGGAAGGTTCAAACTGGGAAGCCGCTCTCGCTGCGGCGCATTATGACCTGGATAATCTGACTGCGATTATTGATCACAACACGCTCCAGATCACCGGCCATACGCGCGACGTCATGAGCAATGAACCGCTCGATGAAAAATGGCGGGCATTTGGCTGGGCCGTGAAAACCGTGAATGGCCACGATTATGCCGCGCTTACAGAAGTCTTAAGCAAACCCGCCGAGCCCGGCAAACCAACCTGTATCATTGCCAATACTACCAAAGGCAAAGGTGTCAGTTTCATGGAAAATGTTGCCAAATGGCATCACGGCGTGCCGAGTGAAACGGAATTGAAACAGGCGTTGGCCGAACTCAACGCGGCGGAGATTAAATTGAAGGAGGCCAAATGAGCGCACCCGCACTCTCCATGTTCACTCCGGCGGCCAAAGAAATGGCGGAAAAACTCGGCCTCAAGATGGGCCGCGCCAACCTGGACGAATTTGCCGCGACGCTGGAAGAATTGGCGAAGACAAATCCCAATGTCGTCGCCGTCACCAGCGACTCCCGCGGCTCGGGCAAACTGGCGCCCTTCGGCAAAGCGTTGCCCAAACAAATTATTGAAGTCGGCATAGCGGAACAAAATCTTGTGGGCATCACTGCCGGCCTCGCGGCTTGCGGGAAGAAGCCATTCGGCGTTTCGCCGTCGTGCTTTCTCACGGCACGTGCGCTGGAGCAGATTAAAAACGATGTTTGCTATTCTGACGTACCGGCGACGCTGGTTGGTATTAGCTCGGGCGTAAGTTACGGGGCGCTCGGCAGCACGCATCATTCATTGCATGACCTCGCAGCCCTGCGCGCGATCCATAATATCTCCATCGTGGTACCGGCGGACAATTTCGAAGCGCGCGCAACCACGACCGCTGCCGCCAGGGCGAACAAACCGTTCTTTGTCCGTTTCGGCAAAGCAGCCATGTACAGTTTGCACCAGCCGCAAACTTCTTTTGAAGTCGGCAAGGCTATTACTCTTCGCGAAGGCAACGACGTTGCGTTTATTGCTACTGGCGAAACGGTGGTTCACGCCCTGCTCGCCGCCGGGCAATTGGCCCAACGTGGACTCAACTGCCGTGTCCTTTCAATGCACACGGTCAAGCCGCTCGACACCCAGGCCATCTTGAAAGCCGGACGCGAATGCCGCGCTGTGGTCACCGTCGAGGAACACAGCATCCACGGCGGGCTGGGCGAAGCCTGTGCTTCTACGCTGCTGCAAAATGGTGTTTGCGTGCCGTTCCAGATTATCGGGATTCCTGACGAGGATACCGTGACGGGCGCGCAGGCGGATATTTTTCGTCACTATGGCATCTCGATGGAAGGCTTGAGCCAAACCGCGCTCAAGCTTTTGAAATGACATGAAGCTCTGCCTCGCCATTGACCAAAGCACATCCGCGACGAAAGCGGTTCTCTTCGATGTCGCCGGCAAAGTGCTGGACAAGGCTTCGCGCCCACACAAACAAATTTATCCCCGGCCCGGCTGGGTCGAGCATGACGCGGAGGAAATCTGGCAGAATGTTTTGGCAGTCGTCCGGGAAATTGCGAAGCGCAATCCCAAAAAAGTTGGCGCGATTGGAAGCCTGAGCATCACGAACCAGCGTGAAACCGTTCTAATTTTTGACCGCAAGACAGGTAAGCCGTTGCATAATGCGCTCGTCTGGCAGGACCGTCGAGGGGATGCTATATGTGCGAAGCTGGTCAAGCAGGGCCACGAAAAACTTGTCCGCGCCAAAACTGGCCTGAAAATTGACACGTATTTCTCCGCGTCCAAATTGAAATGGCTCATCGCTGAAAAACCGGCCATTGCCGCGAAGTTAAAAAATGGCAAGGCCGTCATCGGCACGATCGACAGCTATTTGATCCATCGCCTCACCAGGGGCGCAGTTTTCGCCACGGACTACACGAATGCCAGCCGCACGCTGCTCTTCGACATCGGCAAGCTGCGCTGGGATGACTCTCTCTGCAAATTATTTAACGTCCCCATACACGCGCTGCCTGAGGCACACGAGAGTGCGGCGTATTTCGGCCAGACCGATATCCACAGTATTCTGCCCAACGAAATCCCTATCACCGGCGTCATGGGTGATTCGCAAGCATCCTTATTCGCACAACGTTGTTATCGTCCCGGCATGGCGAAGGCAACGTTCGGCACGGGAACTTCGATCCTTTTAAATATTGGTAAAAAGTTTCAACCATCAAAGAAAGGCGCAGTCACGGCGCTGGCTTACGTTTGGAAAGGCCAGCCTTCCTATGCTTTTGAAGGGCTGATCAATTTTTCGGCCGCGACCATCGAATGGTTGAAAAACCAACTGGGCCTGATTCAAAGCACAAGTGACGTGGAACGACTGGCTGCCAGCGTTCCGGACAATGGCGGAGTCTATCTCGTGCCTGCTTTCGCCGGTTTGAGCGCGCCCTATTGGAGTCCAACGGCACGCGCCGCTATTTTAGGCATGACGGCGTTCACCAAAAAGGAACATATTGTCCGCGCCGCCCAGGAATCCATCGCGTATCAAATTCGCGATGTGCTGGAAATGATGCGCGCCGATGCCAGGATTAAATTGCAGGACCTCCACGCCGATGGAGGGCCCACGCGCAACCGTTTTCTCATGCAGTTCACATCGGATATTACCGGCGTGGAATTAAAGGTTTCGGAAGTCGCCGAATCTTCGGCCTGGGGGGCGACGATGAACGGCCTGCAGGGCCTGGGAATTTATAAGTCGTTCAAAGACCTGGAGCGCATGCCGCGAAAATGGGAAACGTACCAGCCCAAAATGAACGCGGCTCTGGCAAAACAATTTCATAACGGCTGGCGCGCGGCAGTACAACAAATTCTGTAAATTGACCAAGCATAAACTCCAAATCGAACCATGAAATCCACCATACTGAAACTGGCAGGCGCAATTCTCCTCGCGCTGGCAATGACGTTCATTTGCCAAACGACTGACGCCGATCCAACTGCCTCCAGGGGTAAAATCGCCGTCGTGATATCCACGCTTAATAATCCGTGGTTCGTCGTGCTGGCCGACACGGCGAAGCAGCGCGCCCAGGAACTCGGCTATGAAGCGACCATTTTTGATTCCCAAAATGATACCGCGGTGGAAGCTTCCCATTTCGAGGACATTATCGCCGGTGGTTACAAGGCGATTTTGTTTAACCCAACTGACGCCAACAGTTCTGTGCCCAACGTACTGAAGGCCAAAGCCGCGGGTATCCCGGTTTTTTGCATTGATCGCGAAATCAATTCCACCAACGCCGCCGTGACGCAGGTCCTTTCGGACAGTTATTCTGCCTGCGTGAAGATGGGCCAGTATTTTGTAAAAACCGTCGGGCAAAGCGGCACCTATGTCGAACTGCTTGGCATCGTGGGCGATAACAATACCTGGAACCGCTCCAAGGGGTTTCACAGCGTCGTTGATAATTATCCAAATCTAAAAATGGTCGCGCAGCAAAGTGCGGATTTCGATCGCGCCAAGGGACTGGAAGTAATGAGCGCAATTTTGCAGGCACATCCCGACATCAACGCCGTCTTCTGCGGCAACGACGCCATGGCTATGGGCGCATACCAGGCGCTAGTGGCTGCGGGTAAGGAAAAACAGGTAAAGGTTTTCGGTTTCGACGGCGCGGATGACGTCATAAAGTCCA
This sequence comes from Pseudomonadales bacterium, assembly GCA_035500235.1. Lineage (GTDB taxonomy): Bacteria > Verrucomicrobiota > Verrucomicrobiia > Limisphaerales > UBA11358 > UBA11358. Next base: position 17,851 of record DATJXK010000205.1, read on the forward strand.
TCGCGGAAGGCAAAATTGAAGCGACGGCGATGCAGTTCCCGAAGCTCATGGCGCGCACCGCCGCGGAAGATGCTGACCAATACATCAACGGCAAACGTGATTTTCCGCAAAAACTTCCGGTGCAGGTCGACCTCGTGACCCAGCATAACGTCGATAAATTTATCGGTTACGGGAAGAAGTAAATCCGAACAATGAAACGAGCGGTTTTTATTGCTGCTGTGCTGATATTATTCGGCATCGTGTGCAGATTCTTCCCGCTCTTTCATGTTGTTGCCCTGAAACGCGCCGAAACTGAAAAGAATGCGGGCGTATTTAATGCGGCGAAATTTGCCGATGATTTTTGGTCAGAAAAATTATTGAAATCCTTCGACCACGCCGTGGATGCCAAGGAATTACTGGCCGCCATCCAGGCGAATCCCGCCGACGCGCAAAAAAAATACGCGCGCAGCCTGAGCCTGGGCGGTGGATATTTTTATTATTTGCGCGGCGAAGGACGCGTGCTGGCCACCAATGACAGCAGCCTGTCCCTGGCCATAAACACCGGCGGGACCAACACCGAAGTAGCCCTGCAAACCGGGATGATTTTCGGCAATGCGGTCCGTGACGGCACTGGATTATTAAACGCCAGCGATTATCCCAACCTGCAGGATTTCAACAGTATCTCTGCCGAATTAAATAAATTGGTGGAAGCCCGGGTTCTTCCGGAGTTGCGCGCCCATGCCCGGATTGGTTCCACCATCAGTTTCATTGGCTGCGCCGAAGTGGATGACGAAAGCACTGACTTGAATCCGCTCCAGGTTGTTCCGATCCAGGCTCAAATTGAATGAACGCCAATGCAAAAGAATGGCTGAAGCGCCTGCAACCGCTCATCGCGCTAGTGGTGATGGTGGTGGCGCTTAGCCTGCTGTCCGACCGCTTTCTCACCCTGGTCAACGGGCGGAACATTCTCTTGCAGATTTCCGTTAACCTCTGCGTTTCCATCGGCATGACGCTGGTAATTTTGACGGGCGGAATCGATTTGTCGGTTGGCGCAATCCTCGCTTTTGCCGGCGCGTTTGCGGCCGACCTGTTGAAAAACGGCATCGCGCTGCCTTCGATGAATGTGGCGATACAATTCACTCCACTGGGAGCAATCGTCGCGGGCATTCTCGCCGGCCTCGTGCTGGGCAGCATCAACGGCATTGCCATCACTCAATTTCGGCTGCCGCCATTCGTCGCGACCCTGGGCATGCTAAGCATCGCGCGCGGATTAACGCTTCTTTGGACCGGTGGATTTCCCGTCACTGAACTCGGGCCGTCGTTTGGATTTATCGGAACAGGTTTTTGGCTCGGCGTGCCGATGGCCGTATGGATTTCTGCCGCCCTTGTCGGGATTTTTTACATCGTTTCACAGCACACAACTTTAGGACGTTATATATATGCCGTGGGTGGCAGCGAGAAGGCGGCGGCGTTTTCGGGCATCAACGTCAACTGGGTAAAACTTCGCGTCTATGCGCTGGCGGGTGTCCTGGCCGGCGTCGGAGGGTTGATTGTCACCGCCCGCCTCGATGCTGCCGACCCGAAGGCCGGGCTGGGTTATGAACTCGATTCCATTGCGGCGGTGGTTATTGGCGGGACATCCTTAAACGGCGGACGCGGCTCCATTTTTGGTACAGTGCTGGGTTGTCTCATCATTGGCGTCTTAAATAACGGCCTGTTCCTCCTGAATGTCTCCCCTTTTTGGCAGCAGGTGGTGAAAGGTTTTGTCATTCTCGTCGCGGTGGCCGTGGACAGAATGGGCACGCGAAAAGAATAAAATTATTTTACCGGCCGTTTACGCCAGTAATTCGCGAGAATCGAACCACTGATATTCATCCAGGGGCTGAAAATCGCCGCCGCCAGGCCCATCGTTCCCAGTTTGCCTACGGCCCCGGCCAGGCCCGAGGCCATGCCGCCATTCTGAATGCCGACTTCAAAGGCGACTGATCGCGCGGAATTTTTATCCAGCCCCGCGGCGCGCGACACCCAATAACCAAGCGCGTAACCCGCGGTATTGTGAAGTATCGCCACGAGAAACAAGAGCGCCCCGACGCTCAATAAATTGTCGCGCCCTGCTGCCGTCGTCACAGCGGTGAAATAAATAATCCCCGCCATCGAAAGGACCGGGATGTGTTTGTCCATCTGCGGGAACAGCAAGGTAAGCTGATGATAAACATTGCCAAACAGAACCGCGCCCAACAGAAATCCTCCTATACTCACAGCGGATAAGGCCGACGCAGACGCAACCGTCTGCATCCAGTTCCAGCCGCCGAATATAAGAAATCCAATCCAGGCCGCTGCAATCACGGCAATGCCAAACACAATTTTACGTCCGCGGGACGAAGCAAATTTCAAATAATCGTGCAGCATCGCAGCTCCGATGGGGATGACGACGATCTTGATGATTTCGAACATCATATTGAGCGGCTTTACTTCAACCAGCGTTCCCGCCAGCACCTTCATCCAAAATGGCGTGAAGACCACGGCAAAAATCGTCGTCATTGCCGTAATCGTCACTGAGAGGGCAAGGTTGGATTGAGCGAGGTAAGCCATAACGTTTGACGCCAGTCCGCTGGAACAAGAACCGATAAGAATGACCCCCGCCGCGATTTCCGGCTGGAAATGAAATATTTTGATCAAGGCATATCCGACCAGGGGCATCACAGTAAAGCGGCAAAGAACGCCGACAAAGACGCCGCGCGGGGATTGAACCACACCCGCAAAATCCTTGATGCTCATCTGCGTGCCCATGCCAAACATTACGAGCTGGACCACGATCAAAATAAGCCAGGGACTGCGCAAATCAAAATTGCCGAGATGCAGAAAGGCTGCCGGATAAATCATGGCTGCCGCGACCGCGACGACAATCCATGCGGTAAATTGGTAGCCGCGGAATTTTTTGGTGAGGCGAAGGCAAATCGCAAAGCCTACCAGCAATGCAATGAGGGCGGGTTGCCAGGCCGAAGTCATTTGGAGGTGAAAAGTCCCATGCTTTTTGCTTACAAGACCGTGGCCAGATAATCCACTGCTATTCCGGGACTGGCCAAAATGGGAACGCGCTTGTCTGCCTCCGGCAGGCCATCCACCACCCGCGCCATGGAAGCCTGTGCCAGGACGATGACGTCTACTTGCTGTGACAATTCCTTCAATGCACCCGCAACCATCGTATCGTGTTTGGCGGCATCGCCGCTCATCAAGGCATCGAATGCGCCTTCACAAAGTCGTGAGGTGAGTTCGATCTTTTTACCAGCCGCTTCCGCGCGACGTGAAATTAAATCGGCCGTCGGTTCCAATGTCGTCCTCAACGTGGCAATCACGCCGATTTTTTTGCCAGTCATTACAGCCTCGTCCGCCATCGGCTGGTCCACACGCAAAACCGGCACGCCAATCAACTTCGCACCCGCCTCCACTGCCGGCCCAATAGAAGAACAAGTCACCATGATATAATCCGCACCCGCCAGTTCCGCGGATTCCAGGTAGCTAGCCACACGGCGCGAGATCTGCGCCGTCAAACTGCCGGCAGCAATAATGCCCTTCACCAGGCTGTCGTCCGCGATGTTAAAGGTTTCGACTCCGGGCAACTTTTCTTTGCACAACTGCGCAAAGACCGGCACCAGCGTGGCCGAAGTATGAATCAATCCGAGTTTTTTACGTTTCATAATTAAACTCTCCCGCGTTTTACGATTTCAAAATAATTTTCTCCCCCCACCTGCCCTCCTTTGAAAATAATTTCGTGGCCATCTACCGGCGAACCCGGTGCATGAGCCAGGCACAAAGGCGCACCGGGTGTCAATGGCGCAATCATTTCCAGCGCTTCAATTCCCATGGCGCGCGCGGCATAACTCGACGTATCGCCACCGGCAATACAAATTCGCCGAACGGAACTTTGCGCCAAAATTTCGCGCAATACCCGGCCTAATGACGCGCCAAGAATTTGCGCCGTACGATTTTTGAATTTGCTCGTGATACGTTTGTCCGGGCCGGTTTTGCAAGTGAACAGAATCACGCTGCGTCCATCTCTCAAAAGTTTTATCGCGGAATTCATGGCACGCCCCAGCGCTTTGGCTCGTGTTTTGGAGTCGGCCAGTTGACCGGCATCAAGCGACACCCCCGCAAAACCGCGCTTCAAAGCCCACGAAATCTGCTCCAAAGTGACTGGAGAACAACTGCCGGAGCCAATCAGAATCTGCTTTGCCGGATCGGCCTTGTGTCCCGTCGCTTTTCTCTTTCCCCATAATCCCGCCAGTGCCATCTCTATGCCCGATGAGCCAACCGAAAAGAGCGGTCGCTTCGCCGTGGCAAATGGATCTATTAACCGGCCTATAGTTTGCAAATGTTCGGCGCGAAGCGCATCAAACAAAACGACGTCAGGCTTATCGCGGAGAAGGTTACTAAACTCAGTGCGTGCCTGCTCCTCTGGCAGCATCATTTTCAGAATATCAAAAAGGGCGATTTTCTTTTTTGTCTGCCTGGCCAGATGCAGGCGCAGGTCCGCCTCAGTCATCGGGGTTACGGGGTGTTTGCTGATGGATGGATGGCGATCGAGCCGGTACACCGCCCCTTTGCTGCCAATGCCGTAACGGGCAAAGTGCGTGCCGAAAATGGTAAAACGTCCCAACGCGGGCGCCGCCACCAGCAACGGCACAAATGGCGCGCGAAAAATTTTGGTCGCAATATCAATCACACAACCGATGCTGCCGATCTCCAGTGATGAATCGAACGTGGAACAAACTTTGTAATGAACGTGCCGCGCCCCAAGCTTCTTGAGCTTTTTCAATGCAGTCTGCAGCTCTCTTTTCATTGCTCCCGGCGCCATTGCCCGGGTTATGCCCGCAACACCGATAGCCTGTAAATTGGGGAATTGCTTCAATCGCGCCGGCGTTGGCGGTTCAATGAACAGCGCGGCGCGAATGCCGGCCAAAGTCAATTGCTCCAGCGCATCCGTCGAACCGGTGAAATCATCACCGTAAAATGCGATCAGCAATTGACTCATCCGCCGCCCTTTCCAAATTTTTCAATCGATTTTTTCAGTTCGGGATATTTAGCTACGGCCGATTCTTTCGTAAGCCCTTCCACCGCCGCCTTCCACCACGTTTGCAATGAACGCACGCCGGCCGCCGGGCCGTCCGGATGCGCCACGATGCCGCCACCGGCCATGTAAAGCAGGTCAATCGTCCTGGTGCGCCGGAATGTTTCAGGCGCCTGCCCACCCCATTGGCCTGACGAAACCACTGGCAACACTGGCATCCCGCCGGATAATGGTTGGAGGCACGCCTCAATCGAACGCACCACCGAATCATCGCCTTCCCAAAACTTATTAGCGATGCCGTTGACGTGGATTTGGTCCACGCCCGCAAGCCGCCAAATTTTCTGGTATGCGGCGAACTCAATACCCAAAAGCGGATGGCGGTTCAGGGCGCCCCAGCCGTTGCGATGACCGTGAATCGCCAGCGCGCCCGCATCGCAAACCTTTTTCACGCCGCTCAAGCCCACGCTATTAAGCGAAACCATGGCGCACGTTCCGCCGGCAGAAACAATCTTCTCGTAATGGCGCAGCATTGCGTCCAGCTCATCGCTGACATTAAAGGCATACATTACTTTTTTGCCCGTGCGGTCGGCATGGGCATTGATGACACGCATCACCGCGTCCACACGTTCGTCGAAAGGTGAATGCGGCGGGTTGGCCATCAACTCGTCGTCCTTAATGAAATCGATTCCCGCCTCCACCAGCGTTTTCACGAGGTCAGCGGTTTGCTGCGGGCTCAGCCCGATGCTCGGTTTGATGATAGTTCCGATGAGTGGACGATCTTGTACTCCAGTTAATTTCCTGCTTCCCGCAATAGCAAATTTTGGCCCTCGAAAATGACTCACGAACGTCGCCGGGAATTCGATATTCATCAACTTCAGGCCGGAGAATTGGGACAGTTCATAAAGATTGCCCTGAATCGTAGAAATCAGCGCCGGCAAATTATGGCCCATATTTTCGACAGACCATGAAACAACCACTTCAGCCCGTTGAAATTTTCCAGTCGTGGACCGGCATCCGGGCAAGCCGGGTTGACAGACCGTTTCTTTCAACGTAATTTTCTCGATGCGTGCTGCAAAACGGTTTTTTAATTCTTCCGTTTCACCCGGCACCGCCACAAACGTTCCCGAAGATTGCTCGCCGGCCAGGACCGCCGCGGCTTTTTCCACGGGATGCGGTGTTTCAATCAGATAGGTCGCGGAAATACGTTCCATAAAAATTACTTTGTATCACTGTCTTTCACTAAGACCGGCCGAAACCCAGTTGCCACGCTATAACGGCTCGCCCCGGCATGCTCCCGATAACTCGACCATAGGCTCTTTGGCCCGCAGTTGATCCAGGCCCCGCCACGCAGAACTCGCTGCCCGTTCGTACCGTTGTAAAAATCATCGCACCATTCCATCGCATTCCCAGCCAGGTCGTAAATGCCAAATTCATTGGGCTTAAAACTTCCCACCGGCGCCGTGGTCACGAAACCGTCGTTGTAACTGTCAATGTGTGGCCAGTTGGTAAAATAGTTCAATGCCGCCTGGTCGGCAAAATTTCCCGCGCCCGGCGGCGGCGGGAATTGAGTGCCCCACGGAAACAAGTCTGGAATTTTTGAATTCTTTTCTTTGGGCGTCCCCTCCCCTTCACGTTCTCCGATGCCCACCGCCCAACTCCATTCTGCATCTGTTGGCAACCTGAAAAATTCTTTCCCTTTGATAGTTCCCGCCTGCTGTTCGTTTTTCGTCAACCACACGCAAAATGCCTGCGCATCGTTCCAACTCACATTAACGACTGGAAACCCTGCTCCGGCGGACACGGGAGTTTTATTATGATAAAGCGCACGGTCCCAGTTCGTGCCGTCGAGCTGTGGCTGTGTCGCGGCAAACCCTGCAAAATCTTTCACCCGCGTTTCATAAATGGAAAAGAGGACTTTTGTATGTGGCATCGACACGAAAACCATTCCCAGACTATTTGTCCATTGGCCTTTCAATGGAAAATTATTTTGCGCTTTCATCAGGGCACAAGAAATCAACACACCCGCAAGGGCAATTAAAATTTTGGCCGTGAACTTTCGCATTTGGTTTTAATAATATTGCGTGATTTAGCGGGCATGAGTCATGTGAAAACTGATGAAAAACTTTAGAAAAACGCCAGCATGCACGCCATCATTGCCAGCGAAAGGAAAAATCCGTAAAAATTCCACCATGAAACACTTTCTGAAACTTGCCGCCAGCGCCATTTTGTCCCTGGGCCTGTCATTGTCCGCTGCCACATTTAACATTCGTGATTATGGCGCCGTCGGCGACGGCAAAGCACTCGATACTACCGCGATTCAAAAGGCTGTGGATACCGCTTCCGCCGCCGGTGGCGGCACCGTTTTGATTCCCGCAGGCAAATTTTTGACCGGCCCATTCACTTTGGCCAGTAAGATTAATTTCCATCTCGATGCCAAAGCCGTCCTGTTAATTGACAATGACATCACACGTTATCCCATCGTCAACAAACGTTATCAGGACGCTATTACTGTTGATGGTGCACACGATCTCAAAATCACCGGCAAAGGGGCGATCGACGGCCAGGGCGAAGCCTGGTGGCAGGCCTTCCGCGATAATCCGGCCATGACTCACCGGCCTTACCTGATTCGATTGTCACACTGCACAAATTTAGTGGTCTCCGATGTCACGCTGCTCAATTCACCAATGTTCCATCTCGCCTTGGGAAACTGTACCGATGTGAAAGTCGAAGGCATCACGATTAAAGCGCCTCAGCATGCGCCCAACACCGACGGCATCGATCCCTCCGGCTGGAATTTCCTCATCGAAGATTGCAACATAGATACCGGTGACGACAATATCGCCATCAAACCCGCCGGCGGCCGCACGCCGGGCAACAAAAACTATCTTGTAAAAAACTGCACCTTTGGCCACGGCCATGGCATGTCCATCGGCGGCGGCTCGGCCAACGGCCTCGATGGTTTGACGGTAAAAAATTGCACATTCAATCACACAGACTACGGCATCCGCATCAAGACGCTGCGCGGCAACGGCGGGTTGGTGCAAAATTGCACGTATGAGAATCTCAAGATGACGGCGATAAATAAATGCCCTATCAGCATCACGGATTACTATCCCGAAAGCAATGCGCCCAAAGACCCCGCGATGGAAGTGACCAAGCCCATCACAGACCGCACGCCCACGTACCATAACATCACTATTCGCAATGTCACGGCGACCGATTGTCCCAATGCAGGGGTAATTTACGGTTTACCAGAAGCGCCGATTGATGGATTAACCTTCATCAAAGTTCATCTTACCGCCGAGACCGGAATGAAAATTTACCGCGCCAAAAACGTGCGTTTTTCCGGCTCGACCATCACCGTTCAAAACGGCCCCAAATTGATCACGTACGATGCCGATGTGAGCGGACTGAAATAACACCAGAAAATATCGCGGCCGGCTATTTCTTTGGCTGCGTTTTCAAATCCACCGACGTAGCGAGCGCAATCACCCTGCCCTCGTCGCCCACGGCACAATAAAAATGATAAACCACGCCGTTATATTTGAGCACCCACGGCTTGTGCGCGTACGTCTTATCGTAAGGCTCGCTGGGCTGGATCAGATTGTCCCCGTACCATTTTGTCCAATGGACTAAATCGTATGAGCAGGCAAAGGTGTCGAACGCCTTGGGTCCCCAGCCAGCACCAAAATAAAACATCACCCAAACATCCCCGATTTTAACAATTTGTGGATCGCCGCTCATGCCCCGTTTCTTCGCCTCGCCATTAACGACCACCGAGTTCGTCCCATACCGGCTCCAGTTCATCATGTCCTTGGAAACAGCCATGCCGATCTGTTCATAACCGTTTCTCAATTTACCGTTGTAATACATGATGAACGGCCAGCCGAGCGACTCCGACGAGTCATGAATAATTTGACTCTTATAAAGTGTTTTGATTTCGAAATTGCGCACGTCGGGCTGGTGCGGTGACAAGACGGGATTTTCCTTCAGCCGGTGCCAGTTATGCACCCACGTCGGCCAGTGAGTATAAGCGAGGCCCGTGGACAACGGATCTGTCTCATATCCTTGCTTTGCGCCGCCGATGTAGGACATCCAGTATTTGTGGTCGAACTTTTCAAGTTCATGCGTTCCCTCCCAATTATAATCTTCCAATGCGATACCGCCGTCGGCCTGCCACGCATCCCATCCCGTTTGGCTAAAGGGCAGAATGACGCCCAGTTTCGTCCAGTGGAGCAAATCATCACTGCGCGCGAGAAACGTTTGGTACCCCATCTTATTCGTGATGGCCACATACATCATGTACCAGTGTTTGCCGTCACGAAAAATACTCGGGCAATCCACCAACTCATTCGTGCCCTCGCCTTTGAGAACCACCCCATACTTATATGGCGTTTTCACCTGGTCATAGATCTGTTGCATGGTCTCGTCTTCCACCAGTCGGCCCGGTGGTTTGGCGGGAATAACTTCACGCGTAGCAGTGTCCGCGGCGGCGGCTGATAAAAGGCCAACAATCAGGATGGCAAGAAACAACAACGCCTTTCGTGTCAGGCTTGGGATATTCTTGAGAAATATTTTCATGTCAGTTCAACCGCTGTTTCAGATAAGCATTCATCGCATTCAAGAGCTCCGGCACGAGAGTCACTTTGTGGCCGCGCGGCTGCGGATCCATCATAAAAATCTCATCATTGCCCAACTCGGCCAGGTGTTTGCGTAAGACAGTCATTTGATACAGCGCATCGGGTTGTTCCGAGATGTTAATGGTTAGAAACAATGGCAATGTCGGTTTCTCCAGATAATCCATCGCGCCTTCACGCCGCCAGAAATCGAGGTGATTCGTGCGATCACCCCAGACCTGGTTATAACGCGGTATCATATGGTCATTGGGCAGTAAATCGAGGTACGTAAACCGCCCCGACATCACCACGGCCCCCTGCACATCGCTGCTGATGTTGGTATGCGCACCGTGCCCTTCGAATTCGCTCATGCCCATCGTTGTTATCAGCATCAATGCCATGCCACTGCCGCGTGAAAATCCTGCCGGCGCTATCCTTCCATTAAGATTCAACTTGGCCCCTTGCGCCCGCAATGTCCGAACCGCAGATTTAATCTTCCACGCGCAATCCGGCATGGGATCCAATCCTTTGTAAGGCGCCGGAACCGGATGGTCCGCCATAGCCACGGCAAATCCCTCGGTGGCTTCGCCGTCTAAAATGGTATCACTGCAAATCGTCAGCGAACTGTCCCCCATCCGATTCTGGTTATCACAGGAAAATTCAATGACTGTACCCACCGGCTGCACGGGATGCGCCGGATAAATGATATCCATCGCCAGCGTTCGTCCGGAATCCTGATAAAAGGTTACGTTCGGCAGCAGACGGCTGCCCGAGGGAATGATAAAGACATGCGCCAAATCAATTTGATATCCCGAAATAAATTGTTTATGCAGCACTTCTTTTCGCATCTCAAACATGTCGTTATTAATAAACGGCATACGAGCCTTCGTGTTATGATCGTAGTCAAGCACCACCACCAGGTATCCCTCGTCGAGAAAATCATGGATAATAGAATCGTCGCTATCCGTTCCTACTCGCGGTGCCACCAGATTCTCCAGATAAATAATCATCGGCACCGGCTGATTTGTATGAAAATCCTTCGGTTCCAGAATCTTTAAAGGAAGCGCTCTTCCCGTCACAGCGCTCGACCACGATTGCGCATGCATACAACAGACGGCCAGCGCCAGGAATGTCACAGCGAGCGCGAATACTTTAAATTTTCTGTGCATGCCGGATGTTGAATGCCTATTGGGATGTTTGGGAAACCAGATCGCCATTGAACGCATAGTCTTTGCCTGCTTCCGTCTTCAAAGTGATTTCATGCTGCCCATAACGAAGCGCGCAAGGTTTGCCCAGCTTCGAATGGATCACCGTACGCGTTAGTTCTCCATTGTTCCAAACCATATCCACGACGAAACCATCGCGCGCGCATAACCCCTGAACTGATCCCGTCGGCCATGCTTTGGGCAATGCCGGAAGCAGACTAACAATGCGCACGTCAGCCCCATCCTGTTTCTCCGTCCATTGACTTTGCAAAAGCATTTCAGCAACTCCCGCCGTCGCGCCAAAGTTTCCGTCAATTTGGAACGGCCCGCACAAATCAAATACGTTTGGCAGCGTGCGCTTCTCAAACAGCCCCTGCAATTGCTGATACGCATATTCGCCGTCCCCGGCGCGTGCCCGAAGCGGAATGCGCCAGGCGTAGCTCCAGCCCGTACTGCCGCTCCCCCGCCATTTCAAAAGCAGCATCGCCGCATTCCAGATTTTGGAATCTGCCGGGGTGATTTCCGCGCCCGGATAGACGGCCCATAACGGCGACATGTGGCGATGGTTATTATTCGGCACATCCTTATCATCCACCCATTCCTGAAGCTGCCCGTATTTCCCCACCTGGTTTGGTGGAAGTTGGTCGCGGACCTTCGTCAATTCTGCCGCAAATGCTTCATCTGTATGTAAGATGCCCGCGGCGGCGATGGTGTTATCCATCAATGCGCGAATCAGTTGATTGTCCATTGTCGGGCCGTAACACATATCGCCTTCTTCCGGAGAAAAAGACGGCGACGTCACCAGCCACCCGGTTTTAGGATCTTTGATTAAAGAATCCACAAAGAACTGCGACGCTCCTTTCATATCGGGATACGCGCGCGCGAGGAATTGCGTGTCCTGGGTAAATAAATAATGCTCCCACAAATGATAGCATAACCACGCGCCGCCCGTCGGCCAGATGCCATCCGTGTTATTGATCGGTGCCGTGCCACGCCAAAGGTCCGTGTTATGATTCACCACCCAGCCACCGCAACCGTATTGCTCCTTCGCCGTTCGCCCGCCGCTGACCGCCAAATCATCAATCATATCGAACAACGGCGGCGTGCATTCGGTCAGGTTGCATAGCTCCGCCGGCCAGTAATTCATTTCGCAATTGATGTTCACTGTCCATTTGCTTTCCCACGGCGGATTGAGTTCCTGATTCCAGAGCCCCTGCAAATTCGCCGGCTGGCCGCCAACGCGGCTGCTGGAGATGAGCAGGTAACGGCCATAATTAAAGTACAACGCCGCAAACGCCGGGTCACCATCCAGTCCAGACTGCTTGATGTCCAGCAACCGCTCGTTCGTCGGCAAATCACCACGCGCTGCATGGCCCACGTCCAATTTCACCCGCCCAAACAGGCCTTGATAGTCCTTCAGGTGCGCCGCCAACAGTGCGGCATAATCCTGCTGTGCTACCTTCGCCATGACTTCAGCGCATCGTTGCCCCGGATCAGCACTGATGTCCTGGAAGTTTTTGAAACTCGTGGCCGCAGACAAAATCACCGTCACTGCATCGGCATCATTTACGGTGATAGAATCGCCATTGGTCGAAACTTCACCTCCGGTATTCACGACGCGCACGCGTGACTCAAAGCGCAATCCATCTGCTTCCACTTGGCCCGTTAAAGCCAGCGTATCCGCGGCGATGGCTTTGGTCGCTGAGTTCGTATGCGGACTGTCCATCGCCAGCGTAAAGCTGATTTGCCCCGGCTTGCTGGCGGTGAAATGCAGGACGATGACCTGGTCCGGATAGCTGGCGAACGCTTCGCGTCGATAGGTCACGCCATTTGCGCTATAGGTCACACTCGCGATGGCCGAATCCAAATCCAACTCGCGGCGATAGTCCGGCACGTTCGTTAGCTCTAAGAAATGAAAATGTAAATCGCCAAACGGCTGATAGGCCTTCTGCCGCACCGGGTCGCTCAGGAATGTCTTGCGTGCAAGCTGTTCGGCCTGCTTGGCTTCGCCCGCGAAAAGCAGCTTCTGGATTTCCGCCAGATGGTCACGCGCGCCGGCGCGGACATAATCATGCGGATGCCCCTTCCATAATGTGTCCTCGTTAAACTGAATGCGCTCGTCCGGCACACCGCCGAAAACCATGGCGCCGATCCGGCCATTGCCGATGGGCAAGGCGTCCGTCCATTGCGCCGCCGGTTGCGCATACCACAAACATTCTGATTGGTTCGTCGCGGCGTGGGCGGCAAGAAATCCAGGAAATAGAAATAAAACCGGCAGGAACAATAAAAAGCGCATCTTCATGTCTATAGGAGTGTCTTAGACAAGAGTATTTACCGAAGATACGGAATAACAAAAGTGCTAATTAAATTGCTAAAAACGATATTCCGTCCAAGCAGGTGGAAAAATGACAGAG
>DATJXK010000206.1:0-11652 GCA_035500235.1 Pseudomonadales bacterium
CCCTCTCCCGCTGGGAGAGGGAGAAGCTGTTGAACCCGTGCCGTTAACGCTCGGGTCATGCTTCATATTCAGAACCGGGTAACAGGCATAACGGCTCGCGGGTACGCTCGCCCCACCGAATTAGGACACCGCCTGATTAGCCGCAGTCTTGAAACGAAAATGCTTTAGAGCGGTTTAAAAAATACTGTAGCCGTTCGGGTAAAGAAGGAAGGGAAGCGGTCTTTTTGGGTTTTGGCTTCGTTTCGGCTCAGTCACAGGGTTTTCAAACATGCTCCTTCGTCGAAGCCACGTGAAACGTGGTAAACCTCGCCAATAACCCAAAAATCCTCGCTCCGAACGGCCACATTATTGTTTAAAACGCTCTAGGTGGCAAGATACCCGGGGGCTAAATCAGACAGAGAAAACCGTTTTCTTGGCGGTTTCATGAGTTGAATTGTACCGGTTAAGCAATGGTTTTCTCGAACCGTTTAAACTTTTGCCGTTGGGACTTTCATTCTTCTTGTTCACCTGGTCTTGCACTGCCTGGCGATCAAGATTTAAAAGGCGGTGGGCAAAAAGCGCGGCGGCGGGATTGGTCTTGATGCGGTGAGCCAGCTTGACCTGGCAGAGGCGGATGATCCCTTGGCCAAGTCCTTGCTCCATGACTGCGGCGACAGGTTTCCATTCATTCGTCCACGATCCATTACCGCTTTTGATGATGGTCTGCCAACCGGTGGGAACAGACTCAAATACTGTGTCCAGAAGCGGCGTGGGGTGTCCGGCCTTGTGATCATGCCAGAACCAGAAATCATACGGTTTGAATCCGGCGACCAAATCGTGATCGGAATTACTTTCCGCGAAGTGGCGCGGTCCCATTCCTCCGGCGACGACCTTTAATTCGTGGCCCAGGAGAGAATGCCGGCCGACGGGCAATTCAAGCAGGACGGCGGTGGCGCCGGCGCGAACTGCAGATTCCACGGCGGATTCCTGAGCCGCAAACAGCGCAGGATCATCAACGAGAATTACGTCCGTGGCCATGATGCTTCCCTTAAAAACCGGGGCAAGGCCCAGTTGGTTAGCCAGCGTGGCTGCGAGGCCGTTACGGCTGCCAATGATAAATGCGCGCTGAGAAATTGGCTGCGGAAGTTTAGGAAAGATTTCGATTTCCTGCGAGGTATCAAAAAGGACTTTGCCGGATTTGTCCGCCAAAGCAAGCCGCACAGTGGCACCACTTCGCTGGTTTAATTCCGGAAGGGTAAAGCAGACCAGTCCCTGGGGGCGGGACGAACAAGTTGGGATTTTGGCCGCTGCCCGGCCCGACTGCACAACCCGGCCTTCAATTTCGAGCTGATAGTGCAGTTGCGCTCCTGCGGGAGCCGAGTGGGTATCGTTACAAATCCATGCTTCCATTTCGATTTTTTCGTTGGAAAAGAAAGCATGGCGGTCGGTGCGGAGAGAGACCATCAAAGGAGTCAATGCTTCGCGATAAGCAAAGAAGGCTTTTTTCGGCGCGCGAAGCACATCCATGATGGACTTCATCCAGCCGCAAGGCCAGGCATCGATGAACAGGTGAATGGCAAAACTGTTCATGCGCGAGTCACGACGGAACGCTTCCGTGATCATGCGGGTGATCCAGGCTTGATGCCGCTGGCTGGCGGCGATCCAGCCTTCAGGGGTCGTCTGCGATGGAAACCACAAGTATTGGAAGCGGTCAGTCTGATTTTGGGCGAGCTTGCTGGGGCGCCAGGGTTCGGTTTGCTTTTCGCCCGCAGCCGGAAGCCAACCAGCAGGGTAGAACTTGCGCATGACTTCAAGGTTATCAAGCCCTTCAGCGCCGAATTCGCCGCAGCCATAATGCCATCCTTTGGCTACAGCCATCCAATTGCCGCGGTTCAAAGACCCCAAATCAATGGCGTGGCCAATGTACCATCCACAGTAACAATGATTATCCGGCATGCCGGCCGAGGTCGGCGGGTCGTAATCGCCATCCACATATTTCACCACGCGCTCGGGATTGCACATGCGCACAACCTTGGTGGCCACATCAAAGAAAACTTCCAATTCATCACGAGTCAGATTTCGATGGGGGCGGCCCTGGCCATTGGGAAACGGTTCGTTAATATAGCTGACGAGGACGTTGCAGGCATGAGGCCGGACCAGACGTTCCATTTCCTCCACCTGGCGGATGGCTTCGCATAACTTATTGCGCCGCAGGCAGCCAAACAGCGGCAGGTCTGTTTGAGTCATTAGGCCCAGGCGGTCGCAATATTCGTAAACTTCGCGCTGAACGGGGCGCTGGGTCAGGCGCAAATAATTCAGGTTGCAAATTTTCGCCAGAAGGATGTCATCAATGAGTTGCTGCCAATCCTCGCGGAAGACGCAGCCCTGCTCAAAACCCATGGTGTTGGCGCCACGCAGACGGATCTCCCGGTCATTTAAATAGAATTTCCCTTTGGGAGTGGACTGGTCATCCTGAACGAAGGTCCGCATCCCAAATTGTTGCTTGCCGGTATCGCAGATTTCACCCGGTTCTTTCCGCAGTTTGACTTGCAGTTGATAAAGCCACGGGGTGTCCAAGTCCCACTTTCGGGCGTTTGGAACTTCAAAGGTAATGCGAAATTGGCTGACACCGGGGCCGGCGAGCTTTTGAACAACCTGGTCAAGTTGCTTATCGAGGTCGCCATGACCGGCAATTTGAGTGGTAGTTGAATTTGCCAGGTGGTCGCGAAAAACAGTGGCCGGAAAATTTTGACCAAAAAGCGAAATATCAAAAGAGACGGGAATATTTCGCAGGTCACAATTAAAGACCTCCACCCAGGCTTCAGCGCGGTGATCATCCGGCAGCGGACGAATGTATAAGTCCCGAATAAAAAGCCGGGAACGGGCTTCAATGCGAACCCCCTGGCATATTCCCATTCCGGCCGGGCAATGATGCCAGCCAAGTTTGGGGTCGTCATAACCCAGCCCCGTGGCGGCGTACATTTTGTCCCCGTCCAGGGTCTCACTATTGACCCCGCCCACGCTGCCCATAAATACATAGTCGTTCTCAACTTTTACGACGAGGGTGTTGTCCCCGAGGCGGGCATAAGAAGTGAAATCAAATTCAAAGGGCGCAAAAAATCCTTCGTGTGAGCCGAGATATGCGTCGTTGACAAAAACGTGCGCTTTATAGTCCACGCCATCGAAGGCAACGAATAATGCCCCCTTTTGGATCATTTCTGCGGTGACTTTGAAAGTCACGCGATAATAAGTCACAGCGCGGCCGAGTGGCGGTCCATAATGAGGAATAGACACGCGCATCCACGAGCCCTTCCCCGCGAGGGTAGATGAAAAATTTTGACGGTCGTCCGCGGTTTCTTCCCGCCAGTCAAACTCTTCCAAGGGCAAAATAAGGCGGGAGGATTTGAGGGTAGGGGCTAAATCGGAAAGGAAACCGGCCATGGCCTCCCGGACGTCATCCAATTTGAGGCGCAAATCAGCCGCCGTCTCCAGCCTGGGAAGAGGTTCAAACGCGCTGGCTCCCACTATTTTGTCCAGGGGAAGCTTCCGTTTGGGCGCCGGTATTGGCCGCGGCGCAACCAGCTTTTTACTACGCGCATCGCGCCTGTCGACCGCAATACGCGCAAATATATCATATGCATCCATTAAAGAACTATGTGTCAGGAACTATTGTTACATTTCGATGGTGAGGTTTCATTACGTTTTTGAGGATAGCGCTTTCGTTTTTTGGGCGTCATCTGCCAATAGGCTTAACTAAATTTATTCCTGGCGACAAGGTTGCCTTCCATTTTCACACGCTGAAATACCGAAAACAGTATCTCAAAATGAATAAAGACAGCCGATGGCCCGGAAACTAGAATTCACCCATGAAATCCTGCCGCTTGAGAATGAATTCCGTTCAACTGCTACTCGTGTGCCTTACTATATGCCTGCCGGCAAGAGCGCAAAGCAATATTAGTAATCCGCCAGGGACTAATCATATATCTGCCCCGCCGCCGGCGTTAGAAATCAATTACACCAACCTGACATTCCATGACGAGTTTGACTCGATTAGCACCATTGACGTGAACAATACCCAGACGCCGGGCTACAACTGGTATGTGCAGGTGCCCTTTCACGGTGGGGTGGCCAGACGCGACGAATATGACGTGACCAACGGTGTGCTGCAAATTAATGCCGACCACTCTTACGGCTGGGTGCTATCCACCTGGAGCGGCACCAATGGTACGGGACATGTGTTTCGCTATGGTTATTTTGAGGCCCGGGTGCATTTTGATCCCACGAAAGGGCCGGTCTCTAAATCGTGGCCCGCATTTTGGAGCTTCCCGGTAGAGCATGCGTGGGGGCGCGCGAAAGCACACTGGAACGAACTTGATTTTTTTGAAGCTTATACCGGGGGCTATACTAACTATAATGGAGGTTTTTACGGCACCGTCCATGACTGGACGTTTAACGGAATTCGCAAACCTAAAAATCACCAGAATAAGAATAATTATACTCCTTTAAGCGTGGATTGGAACCAGTGGCACGTCCTGGGATGCCTTTGGGCGCCGGGAAATATTTCCTGGTATCTGGATAACGCCCGATTGCAGACGGTCCACTATTCAACCAATTACACCGGCATCGATCCGGATGTAAATGCGTCTACCAACAACCTTTATTCGATCATGGACAGCCAAAACAACCTGGTCATCCTGGGATCATCAAAGGGATGGCCGCTGTACGTTGATTACGTTCGCATCTGGCAAAAATAAATACGGCAGTACATTTTTCGCGCTGAAAAATCGAAAGCAGTATCCTAAAAACAATATCGAAAAACTTACCTCGATAAAATATAATTCCACCATACGAATCCCAGAACATTTGAACGTAAGCGGCGAAAATAAGCTTTGGGCCACTGATTTTGACGCTGAAAAAATTGAGATAGAAATGAGAATGAACGATGATAAAATGATTGGTCGCCGCAGTCTTCTTTCCTCTTCACCACGGCACGGTTTTACCCTGATTGAACTTTTGGTTGTCATAGCCATCATCGCCATTTTAGCGGCCATTTTGCTGCCGGTGCTGGCGAAGGCCAAGCTGAAGGCAACCGAAGCCTCCTGTTTGAACAACGAAAAACAATTAGGGATGGCATTTATAATGTATGCCAGCGACAACAGTGAAAAAACTGTCAATTATACTCCACCGGGAGGATATCAATTGGCCGGTGGTTATTGGAGCCTCGAATCAGCCGCCCCGGGGAATTGGGGGGGCAACCAAGGGAAGGCTTTGAAGGATGTGCAAAATGATTTAGTGCATTACAACTGCCTTTATCAATATGCGCCGAATCCGGGAGTTTTTCATTGTCCGGGTGACGTTCGATTTAATAACCCGGTTGGCAGTGGCAACGCCGTTGGCTGGGCTTATGACAGTTACTCTGAGACAATTAATATGATACCTGCCGCAACCTACAATGGCAGCGGCATACTTGTGCCTGATACCACGGATTTTTCAAAGATTACGCAGATACGAAAAGTTTCAGATTGCATGTGCTTTGTTGAGCAGGCTGATTCTCGCGGCTGGAATTGGGGGCCCTTTCAGGGAGGTGTTTCCATCCCTGCAACCTCGTTTTCGTTCACGGATCTTTTCGGTACATACCACGGCGATGTAGGCACGTTTTGTTTTGCTGACGGCCATGCCGAAGGGAAAAAGTGGCGGGACCCAGTAATACTTGGCGCTGGGAAAACCGCAAATAACGGAAAGTCCGGAGTTTATACTTACAGCACTTATGGCCAAACGCCGAGCCAAACGGGGCCGGACACGCCCTGGTTGATCCAGCACTGGGTTACGCTACAAAATCAATAACGGTCAGTGTTTTCGATTTCCGCCCTGCTCCAAAAAACCAACTCACACAGAACAAAACCAAAGCCATTAACAAACCACTATGAAAATCTTAAGACTGAAACCAATGAACTTTCTGAGGGGAGGATTGTTTGTGACGGCAGCATTCACGCTATTGGGCGCGACTGCCCGGGCGGCCGATACCTGGACGGGTACGACGTCGGCCAACTGGAGTGAAAACAACTGGACGGGTGGTAATAATCCGCCCCAGAGCGGCGATTCGCTGATCTTTACCAGCGCGACGGGTGCGGGCGGGACATTGCTGAATAACGACCTGACTTCGTCAGCGTTCAACCTTGCCAACATCACCTACAGCTCCGGCGCGGCGCCTTTTACGGTGAGCGGTAATGCCTTCAACCTGGCCGGCAACGTTACCAACAGCAGTACAAGCCTGGAAACCATCAACGACCCGTTCAGCCTGGCGGCTGCACAAGTCTTCGCGACGACAAGCGGCGGAGGTAATATCGTTTTGGGGGGCAGCCTGACCGGTCCTGGCGGCATTACCGCAGCCGGTCCCGGGGTGGTGACGCTGTCCGGAGCCAATAGTTATAGTGGCACGACGATTGTCAACGGCGGCACATTGTTCTTAAACAATGGTTCAGCGTTGCCGGCGATCACGACGCTGACCGTGAATAACGGGGGCGTTGTCGACCTGAATGGAAGCAGCCAGGCCATTACCAATTTCGGTGCCGGCGGTTTGCTGGGCATCATCACTAACAGTGCCAGCAGCGCCGCGTCATTAACCTTTAGCAACATGACGGCCGGCTTAAATACGCTGGTGGCGGACGGGGCCAACGGTTCGGTCGCACTGAATTTTTTCAGTTTTGGGAGCGCCGCGGCGGGTTCGATCAATAATACGAACAACACCTTTTCGGGCGGCCTGACTCTCGGCAATTTAATAAACGGGTCGGGTTATGCGCGTTTGAGCATGGGCAAAACAACCTACAGCGGGGTTCCCGGTAATATTACCAACAGTCCTTTTGGCCGCGGTACGATAACGATCGGGCGGTCACCCATAGACCGTGTACAGTTTCTGTGTAACAACGGCGGGGTAGACATTTTCTTGAACAATATTGTGTTTAATTCACCGGCCGGGGCGGACCGGTTTGGAGCTTTCCGTGTAGATGCGACGACTTTGATCCTGGCCGGAACGTTAACGGCTAACATGTCGCCACTTTGCCTGAGTTGCAACAGCACAGGCACTGGTTTTGCCTATTTGACCGGCCAAGTCACCGGTACGAATGGTTTGTGGCTGCGATTCAATACTTCGGCCACGACCTCCTATATGACTTGTATTCTTAGTAATCTTACTGCCAACGCTAACAACTACCAGGGGGGGACGGAAATCGATGCGGCCGGGGCCAATGCATTCATACTCAAAATGGGTGCAGCGAACCAGATGCCCAACGGCGCGAACACCAGCGATGTCACCAACAACGGCACGTTCAATCTTAATGGTTTCAACCAGACGATTGACGGCCTTTGGGGTGTGGGCACAGTGGATGGCGGGAGTGGAGCGCCGACGCTGACCATCGGAGCCAACAACGACAACTCGACGAATAGCTGCACCATCAAGAATACGCTCGGCAGCCTTAGCCTGACGAAGACCGGTACTGGCATTCTGACATTAACGGGTGTGCTTTCGTACAACGGCAACACGACCGTGAACGGCGGCATTTTGAGTGTGCAGCAGCCCAATTTTTCTTCGAGCAGCACAATCACGATTGCCGCGGGCGGGACTTTGGACCTTCCGAATGGCGGAACTTTTGCAGTGGCTAATCTCTATGTCAATGGCGTCCAAAAGCCCAGTGGAACTTACAGCTCCACCACGGATCCCGGCTATATCACCGGCAGCGGAAAATTGACTGTGACCGGCGGCAGCGCTTCGGACACCTGGACCGGGGCAACTTCGGCCAATTGGAGCCAGAACAATTGGACCGGTGGACGGACGCCGCCAATTTCCGGTGACTCGCTGAACTTTACCAGCGCAACCGGCGTCGGCGGAACCATCCTAAATAACGATCTGACAACATCCACATTCCAAATCGCGGGCATCAGCTACAGTGCGAACGCGGCAGGATTCACTGTAAACGGTGGCGCCTTTACCCTGGCCGGCGCGATCAGCAACAATGCTGCAAGCCCACAGACCATCAATGATTCTTTTGCCCTGGCATCCGCGGAAGTCTTTTCCACCACGAACAGCGGCGGCAACCTAACCCTCGGCGGGACCCTCAGCGGCCCCGGCGGCGTTACGGCAGCAGGTCCGGGCACGTTGACGCTTTCCGGTGCGAACAACAGCTATGCTGGCGAAACCACAGTTAGCAGCGGCAAACTGCTGCTGGGCAATGCTACGGCGCTGCCAACAACAACTACGCTGTATGTGGTAAATGGGTCCATCCTTGACCTCAGCAGCAATGGCGGGAGTATCGCCAATTTTGATCCGGGTTCCGGATACGGCGGTGTCATTACTAACAGCGCCAGCGGTACCAATGTCAGCACACTGACGGTCAGCAGCTGGAGCATCGGCTTGAACACGCTGGTTGCTGACGGGGCTACCGCACCGGTGGCATTGAACTTCCAGAGTATTGGAACCGCTTTCGGCGGCTCCCTCAATAATAACACCAATACCTTCTCGGGCGGCTTGACGATCGGTAACGTTGTTACCGGAACTGGTTATGCGCGTCTCGGTCTTAACACTGTTCCGGTCAGCACGGGCGTGCCGGGTAATATTATCAGCAGCCCATTTGGACGGGGCACGATTACCGTTGGCAATTTGCCATCGGACAAAGCGCAATTGTTCCTGGATGCAGGCAACTCTATCACCGTTCTCAATAATATCGTTTGCAATACCACATTGGGGGCAGATCGCGTGGGCGGCCTGCGTGTGGACCAGACTTACGTGTACTTCGCTGGTACTTTAACGGCCAATCAAGCGGACGTCAGTTTCAGTTGCAATAATACCTCTAATGGTACTAACGCGGCTATTGTGACTGGTCAAATCACCGGTCCTGCCGGCCTTTGGCTGGAGTACAATAACGCATCACCTACCGCCATTATCAACGTCACATTGGATAACGTGACGGCCAATGCCAACAACTACCAGGGAGATACTGAAGTGGACGCCCCGCACGTTCTCGTGCTGGGTGCGGACAATCAAATCCCCCATGGTGCAACAGCCGGCAATCTTATCCTTGACGGAAAGTTTGCACTCAACGGCCATAACCAGACGATCAACGGGCTCGGGAACAACAGTAACACCGGTATCATAGACGGCATGACCGGTACGCCGACCCTGACGATTGGCGACAACGACTCGTATAACGAGTTTGATGGGGTGATTCAAAACTCCAGCAGCAGCTTGTCGCTGGTCAAGATTGGCGCGGGCAACGAAGATCTTACCGGGACGAATACTTACAGTGGCAATACCACCGTGAATGAAGGCACGCTCGAATTCGGGCAGCCTGGTTTCTCCCAGTACGGAACGGTGACCGTCGCCAGCGGGGCCACATTGCAATTGGACTTTTCAACGACTAATACGGTGGCAGGACTTGTCCTGAACGGCGTGAGTCAGCCCAATGGCCTTTACAACAATACTACGAGCCCGAACTACATCACCGGGGCCGGTAATTTGTTAGTGGCACAGACGGTGCCGAATACGCCCACGTCGATCAGTTATAGTGTCAGCGGAAGCACCATGACGATTAGCTGGCCTCCGAATTATGCGGGCTGGATCCTGCAGGATAACACGAACCTTAATAATGGGTCGGGATGGCTCGATATACCTGGAACAGGCAGTGTCGTCTCAACAAACCTGCTGATGAACCAGAAAACGCCGGCCATCTTCTTCCGCTTGCGTTATCCGTAATCGATATCGCAGAGGATGATTATTCATGCTGGCCTGCCATTTATGGCAGGCCAGCTTTTTTTAATATGTTAAAATACCTCAAGATGACCTGTCGAAAAATTGCCGGCGCCGGGATTTTTTTTATTTGGATATTCACTGTCATTGGTATCTTTGAGGAAACCGCAAGTGGCCAGCCCCTGGTGCTGAATCATATTTTAGGCACGGGCCAAAGTCTTTCGATTGGAACGATGGGAAACCCCGCGCTGACAACCAACCAACCATACGGAAATCTTACTTTATCTTTTGTTTCAAGTTCAAACTTCCAGCAGGCAGGCACTGTTCTGGTTCCTTTGATTGAGGGTTTTAATGCAGACGGCGTCAATGTGGAGACTATCAGCAGCGCATTGGCCAACACGCTGACGGCGCTCCCTCCCCAAACTAACTATACATCTATAGTAACCCGTGACGGCGAGGGGGGCGCACCTTATTCTGCACTGAAGAAAGGGACGGGGCCGTATACGCTGGGACTGCTGGAGATCACGAATGCCATGGCGGCCGCCCACGCCCTGGGCGACGGCTACCAGGTGTCAGCGCTTACCTGTGTCCACGGCGAACAAGATGATGTGCTGGGCAACGGGCAGTATTATGCGGGTTATCTCAGACAATGGCAGCATGATGTTGATTCAGATGCGAAGGCGATAACGGGACAGACCAATGATGTTCCGATGTTTCTCTGCCAGTACAGTTCATGGACGATTGAGAATGACGCAGCGACCTCGCTGGTCCCTTCCGCCCAACTTTATGCCACGGAGACTTACGCCAATCATTTTCTCGTGTGTCCGAAATATTTTTTTACTTATGCTGACGGGGTGCATTTGACGGCACAATCGTATCGCTGGCTCGGTGAATATTATGGAAAGGTCATGAAGAAAGTGCTGGTTGACGGGCAACGATGGCGCCCGCTGACGCCGGATAGCATTTCAATCAATGGAAACAATATCACTGTCACCCTTCATGTCCCGGTGCCGCCGATTGTAAATGATACGACGGATGTTTTGCCCAAGACGTACTTTGGGTTTGAGTATACGGATGACAGTTCCAGCGCAGCCATTTCCAGCGCCCATATTGGCAGCAGCAACACGGTGATTGTTACCTTAAACCATGCTCCCACAGGGGCGCATCCCCGCCTTCGTTATGCCTATACGGGAACGCCGGGTTCATGGGCGGGTGCCAACCAATCCGGATCTGCCAGGGGAAATATCCGTGATAGTGATGCCACGCCTTCGCTCTATGGGAACAAGCTGGCGAATTGGCTGGTCCATTTCAATTATCCCATTCCTTTTAATGCGGCTTATCCGGTTCCGATTGCAGAGACTTCTTTGGGATCCGGGCAAGGGATTAAAATCGCCTGGCAAACGGCCTCCGGGAGTTCAAATTTTGTGGACTATGCCACCAGCCTGACTCCGCCAATTGCCTGGTCAAACCTGTATTTCATCAGCGGAAGCGATCCAAGCCTGGTTTATGCCAACAGCAGCATTTATACGACGGCGGTTTATACGAATAATGTTACGCAACCCCAATGCTTTTACCGCGTTCGGATCCAGTAAAAAAATAACTTGAACACGATTCCCATTTTGATGCGTTTGCCAATCTTCGTATTTCTTCTCGCCATTTCCCTGGCCGTACCCGGCCTGGCTGCCCCTGGTAATTCCGAACCTATCTTCAAGAGTCCTGACATGGCGGCAATTTTTAACCGGGTGGAACCTCATTTTACCGAGTGCGCCGGGAGTCCTGTGCCGGGGATGATAAAAGGAGCAGGGGCGTTTAAGAATGACGGATTTTACGTGGGCAAACCCGAAATGGTTATGCCCACAGGCGGAGGAATGCTCTCAGCGATGGTTTCTTACGGAGACCGTTTAGAACTGCAATTATCCGATACTGAATATTAT
>DATJXK010000207.1:0-3651 GCA_035500235.1 Pseudomonadales bacterium
GAACCAGGGGCCGAAAACGGTGCCGGAGATCGAGCTGGGCATGAAATCCTTCGGTTATGGGGAATGGTGCCCCACCGCAGTGGCCGCCAGGAATGCCCAAAAGGTTTCCCAATTGGCAGCACGCTGGAATTTCGACCCGGCGGCGGTGGATGAGCGGACTTTGAGCCAGGCGATTGGCGTGGCCGTGGAATTGCCCAAGCTTTAAGGCCTCTTTCTCTCGACGAATTTTTCTTTTACGTTCGGCCTTTTTATCTTCCAATTGACGTTCCATGTCGCGCGAATATGTCCTGGAAAATTTTAAGACGGAGTTTCATCCGCAGATTGCTTATGAGCGGGAGCTGAACCCGCAGCAATTCGCGGCGGTCACTGCCCCGCCCGGGCCGGCGTTGGTCATCGCCGGGGCAGGTTCCGGCAAAACGCGCACGCTCACCTACCGGGTCGCTTACCTGCTGGAACAGGGCATTCCAGCGGAACGGATTTTATTGCTGACGTTCACCAACAAGGCGGCCGGCGAGATGATGCGGCGCGTGGCGGATTTGCTGGGGACTGAATTGCTGACGCTTTGGGGCGGGACGTTTCATTCCATTGGCGCGCGTGTCCTGCGCGCCCATGCTGATGTGCTGGGATACCGGCGGGATTTCACCATCCTCGACCGTGATGATGCGAAGGATCTAATCAAGGCGTGCGTGGCGGATGCGGGAATTGAAACGAAAGGGACCCATTTCCCCAAGCCGGAGGTGCTCAATGAGATCTTTTCATTCGCCGCCAATACGCAAAAGTCTGCGACGGAGATCCTCGAAACTCAATTCAGTTATTTCGCGCAATTCGCGGAAAAGATTTCGGACGTATCGCAGCGTTATGTTGCGCGTAAGCGCGCGAGCAATGCCATGGACTTCGATGACTTGCTGGCACTGTGGCTCAAGTTGCTGCAGGAAAACGCCGATGCGCGTGAAATGTATCAGCGGCGATTTCAATTTATCCTCGTGGACGAATATCAGGACACAAACAAATTGCAGGGTGACCTGATTGATTTGCTCGCCGCGCGGCATCATAACGTTACGGTCGTGGGCGATGATGCGCAGAGCATCTACGCCTGGCGCGGCGCGAATTTTTTAAACATCCTCGATTTTCCCAAGCGCTATCCGGAAGCGAAAGTTTTCAAGATTGAAACGAATTACCGGAGCACGCCGGAAATTTTAACGGTAGCCAATGCCGCGATTTTGGCGAATCGGAACCAGTTCGCAAAGAATCTCCAGGCATCCCGCAAGTCCGGCATGAAGCCGGCGCTGGTGGCCTGCATGGATGCCGGGCAGCAGTCGGCCTTTATTACACAGCGCATCCTGGAACTGCATGAGGAAGGCACGAGCATGAACCAAATCGCCGTGCTTTACCGGTCGCATTTTCACGCGCTGGAACTGCAACTGGAGCTGACGCGGCGGCAGATACCTTTTTCAATTACCAGTGGAATTCGCTTTTTCGAGCAGGCACATATCAAGGACGCGACCGCTTACCTGAAGCTCGTCACCAATCCGCTGGATGAAGTTGCGTTTAAACGGGTGGCACAATTACATCCGGGCATCGCAGCCAAAGGCGCGGACAAACTTTGGAAAATCTTTTCGACAGAAATGGAGGTTTTTCAGAAAAGAACTCAAAACAGCGGCAGTGAAAAACTGGAGGGCGAAGATAAATCGAAACGCCGCGAGCGTTCCATGAAAAATCCGGTGGCCACGGCATTGGAAACCTGCGCGCCGCATGTGGGGAAAAAGGCGGGCGTGGCGTGGGCGCAATTCGTCGCTACGACGGCGCAATTGGAAGAGGAAAAATCGCCATCAAAAATGTTGCGGATCGTGATTGATGCCGGCTACGACGATTATTTGAAGGAGAATTTTGCGAACTATCGCATACGGCTGGAGGACCTGGAACAGCTTGCCGTCTTTGCTTACCAGTTTAAAACCACCGAAGAATTTTTGACGCAACTGGCATTGCTGACAAATGTTGAGGCCGAAGATGATAATGCGAAGAATGACGACGAGCGCATTCGCCTTTCAACGATTCACCAGGCCAAGGGGCTGGAGTTTGACGCGGTCTTCGTGATTATGCTTTGCGACGGTTTATTCCCATCGTCGCGCTCAGCGGAAACTGACGAAGGTGAAGAGGAGGAACGACGGCTGTTTTACGTGGCCATAACGCGGGCGAAGAATGAATTATACCTGAGTTATCCATTGATACGAGGTGGTTTTGTAAACTCAGCGGCCGATTCCATCCAGCGTCCATCACGCTTTCTTGACGAAATCCCCGGTGATCTGCTGGATAAGTGGAATTTAAAGCCAGCGTATTGAGCGTTACTTCCCTATTCCGCGTTCGCTTCCGCGGATAAATTTAACCAAGTGAAGGATCTCCGGCGCTTGAGGCAATTCCTTTTCAATCTTTACCAGGGCATTGGAAACCGTCAGCCCTTCGCGAAACAAAATTTTATAAGCCCCGCGCAAGGCAGTTTGGGTTTCTTCGGACATACCGGCGCGCTCCAGGGCAAATTTGTTGATCGTGCGCGTCTCCGCAGGATTTCCATCAGCGAGCATGTACGGCGGCACGTCTTGTACAACCTTCGAGCAACCGCCAATCATGGACATGGTGCCAATCCGGCAAAATTGGTGAATCGCGCACGTACTGATACGGGCATAATCTTCAACGAGCACATGGCCGGCCACGGCGGCGTCGGCAATGATGATGTGATTTCCAAAATCGCAGTTATGCCCGATTTTGCAGTGGGTCAGAAAGTGGTTGTTTGAACCAACGCGCGTCGCCTCGCCATCACCGGTCGCGCTGTTGATGCTGGTATATTCGCGGAAGACATTGTTATCGCCGATTTCTGTCCAGGTAACGCCGCCCTTCCATTTCAAATCCTGCGATTTGTTTCCAATGAGGACAAACGGGAAAAATTCATTTCCTTTGCCAACCCTGGTATGGCCATCAATGACGACGTGCGAGTGGAGTTTGCATTTTTCGCCAAGGGTAACGTTCTCGCTGACAATACAGAAAGGGCCGATTTCACAGTCAGCACCGATTTTGGCGTTAGGATGAACAATGGCCGAAGGATGAACAGAAGCCATATCTTTATTCTGATAGCGGACGCAGCATAAAAGTGATTTCTGCTTCGCTGACGATTTCCCCGCCTACTTTGCAGGTCCCTTTAGCCCGGGCGATCTTTCCGCGCACTTTCATTATTTCGGCTTCGATGACCAGGACATCGCCGGGCAAAACCGGTTTGCGCCATTTAACGCTGTCTGCGGCCATAAAATAAGCCAGGTGCGGGGTGGCTTCGCCGCGCTTTAACATCAGCAAGCCCGCGGCCTGGGCCATGGCTTCGAGTTGCAGCACGCCGGGCATGATGGGATGGCCGGGGAAATGCCCGAGGAAATATTCTTCGTTGATGGTGACATTTTTAACGGCTTCGATGCGGTTTTCTTCGAGCGCAGTAATGCAGTCAATCATCAGCATCGGATAACGATGCGGGAGCAGCTTCTGCACCTGCTCGATATTCATGACGATGTTTCGGCGGACGGAAGCTTCCTCCTGGGCGCCGTTGCCGTTCGTGGGAGGCGGACCAAACGTCTGGGCCGTGCGCAGCGGCTTAGTCATTTGCGCGACGAT
>DATJXK010000208.1:0-26855 GCA_035500235.1 Pseudomonadales bacterium
CCCTCTCCCCTCAATGGGGAGAGGGACTAAGGGTGAGGGGTGAGAACAAGTTTGAGCTACCCATTACCCCTGCGCATTACGGGTCGTCCTCCTCCCCGAATTTGGTAGGGCTGGCACTTGAATGTTCTCATAACATAGGTAACAAACGTTCTCACCGCATGGGTAACACTTTTGAGATTACACGGCGACATGACACGCGTGTCCGACAGGCCGAAGGCCTGAAGCATAGAGCGTTTGAAGAAATACTGTAGCCACACTACCCCCTATGCTGCCTCTGGCTTCAAAAAATTTCCGACGCAGTCGCTTACTGAACGCCCTGAAAGGGCACACGATATTAGCCCAGGGCAAAGCGCGAGTCTGCGAGTGCGCCGCCCTGGGTAATAGTGTTCAAAAATAAGCCGCTGATTGCGAAGTCGCGCGATAGCGTGCATCTTATTTACGGTCACAGTATTTATTGATACGGTATAATAGTCCCGCAAAGTACGTATGCGAGCAGTCGTAATTGTTCCAAGGCATCGAATTATATTCCCCTCTCCCCTCAACGGGGAGAGGGATTAAGGGTGAGGGGTGAGAACGAACTTGAAGTTACACGTTGCCCCCGCGCATCAGCCCGCTTTCCCTCATCCCCATCGGGGGGAAACTCGAGTGACTCACTCCGGTTTGCTCAACCTTTTCTATCGCATTGGGTGCCTAATCCCCCTCGCCCCCACCGGGGGAGAGGGCTGGGGTGAGGGGGCGTTCTTCATAACGGCCGTGAGATACGCGTACGTGCCGTCGAGTCCTGAAATTCTTTTTTTAATTTTTAATTGATGCTGCATCAACCAGTCTTTGTCCCTGTAAGTCCATGTCAGTCCGCATCTTCCATCAACTAACCACCATCAACCTTCAACATCCGATTGCGTTAGTAGCTAACTATGACTTTCGCCTTCTCCCTGATAAAATCCCCAAATGACGATTTCGCAATCGTTGGTTGCCGCAAGACGTGATCTCAAAATCTCGGAATATCGGCCCTGCCATTCCCCCTCTCCTTGGGGAGAGGGCCGGGGTGAGGGAGAGTTGAATACTAACCTCAAATCAACCGTTGATTTAGGTTTAGAACCCTTGATTTGGGTTGAGAACACCCTGTTAAAACCTCTTTTGCCCGTTCACGAACACTTCATTCGTCCAATAAAGACGCGCCAATGGAACCGTCCAAACCAAAAACAAACCAAACCAAACCGGTTTTTTTCACTCGGCCATTTAGGGTTAATCCACCGGTTCCAAGGCCTCGCAAGCCTATTCAAGCCGGCGCAAATCTATTCAAAGGTTTTTTCAGAAAAAAAGATTCTATTCACTCTCAGCTCTCAACTGCTTCGCCAAATTGTCACTTGCCTTTTCCTTTCTTTACGGCATCGTTGTGTCATGAGAAAAACCCTTTCGTGTCTATTTGCCGTCTTAGTTTGTGCCGTGCCCGCGCTTGCCCAAATGGGCGGTGGTGGCGGCCAGAATTACAACAGCGGCATGGACGAATTGTTCAAGGCCAACCCCGTTTTTTCCGCCACCATGCAGACGACCATCAACGGTCCCCAGGGCGCCATGAACGTTACCTCCACGATGACGTATGACCATGGTAACTCCCGGTCCGAAATGAACATGGCCAACGTCTCCGGCCCCAATCTCCCGCCCAACGCCGCCGCCCAAATGAAAGCCCTCGGCATGGACGTCGTCGTGACCATCGCCACCGTTGCCAAGACCAACGTCTATACGATTTATCCGAACCTGAAAGCCTACGTTTCCAATGAGCTCCCGCCGGAGGCCAGCGCCACCACTTCCAAACCCGATATCCAAATCACCAAGCTCGGCAATGACACCGTCGCCGGCCATCCCTGTGTCAAAAGCAAAGTCGTCGTCACCGAAAACGGCCAGCCCCATGAATTCACCACCTGGAATGCCACCGACTTGAAAAATTTCCCCGTGCAGATTTCCATTTCTGAGCAGGGCGTGTCCGCCACCATGACCTACCAGAATATTTCGTTTGGCCCTGTTTCCGCCTCGCAATTTCGTCCGCCCACCGGTTACAAAGTGTACGAAAGCATCCCGCAATTGATGCAGGCCGCCATGATGAGCCACGCCGGTGCTTCCCAGGCCCCGCGGCAATAGAGGGTTTTATTTAGCCCGGCCGGGCTAATTGCCTTTGGGACAATTTCTATTACATTGTCTCATGGCGGTTCCACTCCAATGGCTTTGTGCCGGGCAGGAAAGTTTTCCTGCCATGCTTGACGCTATCGCCGCCGCCCGCGTTTCCGTGCGGCTGGAGACGTATATCTACTCAGACGGCCACCTTGGCCGCCAATTTGCCGATGCCCTGGTCTCCGCCGCCCGCCGCGGTGTCCAGGTCAGCGTGCTGGTGGATGCTTTTGGCTCGTGGGCGTTGCCCGAAAATTTCTTTGACGCCCTCGTCGCCGCCGGCGGCCGCGTTCGCCGGTTTAACCGCCTGACTTTTTGGCGCTTTGCCGTGCGCGACCATCGGAAACTGCTCGTTTGCGATGACCGCGTCGCCTTCGTCGGCGGCTTCAATATTTCGGACGAATACGATGGCGATGGCATCGCCTGCGGCTGGTGCGATGTCGGCGCGCGCATTGAAAACCCGCAACTGGTCGAGGCGCTGGCCGGGTCATTCGACAAACTATTTTCCTTTGCCGAATCTCACCGCAAGCCCTTGCAACGTTTTTCCCTCCGCCGGCAAAACGTTTTTGAATGCGATGATTCGCACCTCCGCCATTCCGGCCTGGGCGCCGGCTCGCTCTCCAAACAACTTCGTCGCGACCTGGCGTCCGCGGTGGATGTGCGGATCGTCAGCGCCTACTTTCTGCCGACGTACCGGTTGCGCCGCGCATTGATGCGCGTCGTGCGCCGTGGCGGGCGTGTGCGCCTGATTCTCGCCGGTCCCACGGATGTTTATATTTCCAAACTGGCCGCGCGGAGTTTCTACACACGCCTGTTGCAGGCCGGCGTGGAGATTTATGAATACGAGCCCCAGATCCTTCACGCCAAGTTGATTGGCATCGGCCCGATCACTTACGTCGGCTCGGCTAATCTGGATATCCGCAGCCTCCGGTTGAACTACGAACTGATCATGCGCTTTAATGACAAAGCCATCGCGTCCGGCGCAGTCGGAATTTTTGAGAAAATCCTGGAACATTCCCAGCGCATTGAACCGGAAGCCTGGCGGCGAAAGCAAACCTGGTGGCAGCGCTGGAAATATCGCTGGGCCAATTTCCTGCTGACCCGTGTGGACCCGTTCGTGGCGTTGCGTCAATTCCGCGCGAAGCGATAGGCTTTAGGAGATTCAATAAAACTGCGGCTGTGATAGTGGGACAGGCGTCCTGCCTGTCATCTGGTGAGGCGAGCGTACTCGCGAGCCGTCTGCTTGTTTTGTAGTACGTTATCCGAGCAAGCTCTTTGCCTTCGCCAGCGCTTCATCCAGCTTGGCTGCGTCCTTGCCGCCGCCGCGCGCATTGTCCGGCTTGCCGCCGCCTTTGCCGCCTACGATTGGCGCAATCTGCTGCACGATCTTGCCAGCCTGGATTTTGGCAGTGAACTCCGGCGAGACCGCTGCCACCAGCGCCACTGCGCCGCCTGCCGCGCCGCCCAGCACGATCACGCCTTTGAATCGTCCCTTCAACGAATCCGCTATCGCTTGCAGGAAATCTCCGTCCACGCCGCCCACATTGTGGATGATGGCGGGCACACCATTCACTTCATGCGCGCGCTCCAGCAATTCACTCGCCGCGTTGGACGCCTCGCGTTGCTGCGCCGATTTGAGCTGCTTCTCCAGCGCCTTCTGATGTTCCAGCAGCGATTCAATTTTCTTCTCCAGTTCATGCACCGGCGAATTCACCTTGCCCGCGAGCGTCTTGATCAAATGCACTTCGTCATTCGCGCGCCGGTACGCTTCCAACCCGGCCACCGCTTCGATGCGCCGGACGCCCGCTGCAATCGCGCTCTCCCCGGCAATGCGAAATAACCCAATCTCGCCCGTTGCCCGTGTGTGCGTACCGCCACAAAGTTCCATCGAATAGCCATCCAGCTTGCCCGTCTGCCCGCCGATTTGCACCACCCGCACCACGTCACCGTATTTATCGCCGAAAAATTGCATGACATCCTTGCGCGTTTTCACGTCCGCGTACGGGACTTCCGTCCACGAAACGCCCGCGTTTTCCAGGATGCGCTCGTTCACTAATTTCTCGATGTCCGCGACCTGCTGCGGTGTGAGTGGCGCGCTGTTGAAGTCAAAGGTCAATTTGTCCGGCCCTACGAACGAGCCCTTCTGCGTCGCCTCCTTGTTCACCACTTCATGCAGCGCCCAATGCAGCAAATGCGTCACGGTGTGATGGCGCTGGATGGCGTTACGACGGGCCGAATCGACTGTTAAGGTCACAGTTGAGCCGGTTTCTGGAATATCATTCACGTCCTGCGTATTACGTGTTGCGTCAAGTATGTGAAGCCAGGTGTTGCCGGATTTTTGAGTGTTGGTGGTATACCAAAATTTGGCACCTTGCTCGATTTGGCCGGTATCACCGACCTGTCCGCCCATCTCCGCATAAAACGGCGATGCATCCAGCACCACGGCGGTTTTGTCCTTGAGCGATACCACTTCCAAAACTTTCGCTGGAACTGACAAACTGTCATAACCGACAAATTTTGTAGAAGGCAAGTCGGCTATGGTTTTTGGCTTTTTGTTAGTAAGGGTTCCTTCCAATCCTCCCTTGCTTAACACAACTCCAGCGAGCTCAATAACTTCTCTTTTTTGAGAAGCACGAGCACGGGCGCGCTGCTCTTCCATTAATTTTTCAAAACCATCTTTGTCAATACTCAGGGCACGCTCTCGTGCCATTATTTCTGTTAGGTCAAAAGGAAAACCATAAGTGTCGTAAAGAGTGAATGCAGCTGAACCAGACAAAGTAGTTGAAGTTGTTTTTATCTTTTCGATGGCTGAAAGCTTTGCATCTTTATTTGATTCATTCTCTAGTTCTAGAATGGAATCTGCGAACTCTTTTGGAAACAACCTAAAACACGGATCTGCATTCGGAGGGCTTGCCGGACGCATGTACCCCTTTAGCATTACTTCTGTAAGAACATCGGGATAAATTTTAAACGTCCGAATTTCTTCTTCGATTTTCACCGCATATTGGAGCCATTTATTTTGCCGCTCAATTACAACTCTCGCGACTTCTTCGCCATTATCACACGTCTTATTAAACGCCTCTTCCTCCACGCGAATCGTATCCTGCACCTGCCGCTTCCTGGTACGGATTTCAGGAAAGACTTCTCCCATGGTTTCGGCTAGCACGTCCACCAGCTTGTAGAAAAACGGTTCATGGAAACCGAGCGTGCGACCGTATCGCACTGCTCGGCGCAAAATGCGGCGTAGCACATAGCCGCGTCCTTCGTTGCTTGGCTGAATGCCATCAGCAATCGCGAAGCTCAGCGTCCGGATATGGTCCGCGATCACACGGAAGGCAATATCTAAAGCGATTTGTTCCGGCGATGCTATCGTTGCCGGCGGCTCTGCGGTTTCATATTCGTCATCATCATCGCACGGCGACCCCGAATGCGCCGACGGTCCAGTTACCTCAATTTCGCCGCCTGTCGCTTCACCGCTGGACTTGAGGGGCTCTGCGGATGCCGATCCGGCAGACATTGGCAGCGTGCTGCCGTATTTCTTCCCGCTCAATTTCTCCAACGCATCAAAAATCGGCCGGAAAATGTCCGTCTCATAATTTGAAATTTTCGCGCTCGCAAAATCCTTCAGCCCCTTCGTCCCTTGAATGATGCTCGTGGCGCGTTCGAAGCCCATGCCCGTGTCCACATGCTTCGCCGGCAGCGGCGAGAACGTTCCGTCCGGATTCGCATTGAACTGGATGAAGACCAGGTTCCAAATCTCCATGCACCGGGCGTCGCCCTTGTTCACCAGGCTGCCCTGCGTATTGCCCTCCGGAGTCAGATCCACGTGCAATTCCGAGCATGGTCCGCACGGACCCGTCTCGCCCATCATCCAGAAATTATCTTTCTTATTGCCGTTGACGATGTGGACTTTCGGATCTAACCCGACGGCCGTGAATTTCTCCGCCCAATAATTCCACGCTTCCTGGTCAAATTCACTCGGGTCATTTTGCGTTTTGTCCGGCGAATAGACCGTCGCGTATAGTCGTTTCGGCGGGAATTTCCATTTCTCCACGACCAGTTCCCACGCCCATTCGATCGCCTCCTTCTTGAAATAATCGCCGAAGCTCCAGTTGCCCAGCATTTCAAAAAACGTGTGGTGATACGTATCAAGCCCCACGTCATCCAAATCATTATGCTTGCCGCCGGCGCGAATGCACTTCTGGGTATCTGCCGCGCGAGTGTCGCTGCCGGGAACTGCGCCGGCCCATTTCGAGACGTCGGCAGGTTTTTGGCCGAGAAAAATCGGCACGAACTGGTTCATGCCCGCATTGGTGAAAAGCAGGTTGGGGGAATCGGGCATCAGCGAGCTCGATGGAACGATGGTGTGCCCTTTCGATTTGAAAAAATCGAGGAACGATTGCCGGATTTGCGCGGACGTCATCATTTGAAACGAATTAAAAGGCTAACAAAAATCGGGGCGGCGTGCGAGTGGAAGTTTTCCTAAAAATACCCTTCCCTCCCCCCGGGGGGGCGTTCTGTAGGGTTCTATAGGTTACATTAGGGTTCAGTAGGGTTCTGAAATCAAAATGGAAAATCGGTGAGTTGGTTGCCACAGAGACACAGAGCGCACAGAGAAAATAAACAATCCTTTTTTCCTCTAAAACCCTTGACCAGGTTGGACTAGCCTGGGCTGGGTTGGACTGACCTTGACCTGGCAACACCTTAATGCCTTTTACGCGAATGGTGCGAATGAGTACCAAACACTTCAACAGAGGCAAACGAAGGCAACAAAGGGAAAAAGGATTCTTAATTTTAGCCTTCTGAAGGCTTCTAAAGGTTTCTAAAGGCTTCTGAAGGATGGGAGTGATGGAATGCCTCATACAGAACCTCAAAGACACAAAGGGGACAAGGTAGAATTGGAGCGTCCTTACAGGGCGCGAGGATTTTTTGACTATCCTATTCCGAGGGCGCACACGCGTGTGTTGCCCTCGGCTACTATGGCACAGGCCTTCGGCCTGTAGTGATTGTGTCTCAATCATTCAGGCATTTTACCGTGGGTGTGGTTAAACTCATAGTTAGTGACTACCGCAATCGGAAGTTGATTTTTGATGGTGTTTAGTTGATGGAAAATACAGGGGGACATTAATTTACAGTGCCAAAGACCGGTCGACGTGCTCCGATTAAAATACAAAATTAAAAAGCGGATCCTTGCATAACTACCGCAATCATATTGCTCCGATAATGGTTGACGCGTTAGTTCCTGCGCAAGAAACCGCCGTCACTTATTTGTCAAGTTGCTGCCACAAAATTTTACAATTTATTTTCCTTGAGAAATTTCCTCTTCGGGTGGATAAAGGTATCAGAAGTTAGATTGCTCTTTGAACCAGATTTTGCAGAGATAAATTTTAAATTTCCCTGCCCTGTTCGTGTTTGCACAAATCCTTGAACCGTAATTATACGAATCCCGGGATGAGTTGCAGCGGTGGCCGACATGCCTTTGCTGGAAGCCGAAAGCCGTTGCGCGAGTTCCACATGTTGTAAAACATGTTCAAAGGGTTAATATGTGTCACACGGCAATGGTGGGGTTATTTTTTTATCGCTGGTTCTTCCCTCCGCGAATTGCAGTCGTTTCCGAATCTGTTATGCTTCTGCCATGCCGCGAGACGATTTGTTTTCTGCCCCGGTTGAAAATCAACCATCGCCGCCGTCCGCGCCTGCGTCAGATAATTTTCGCAGCCGGCCACTCGCTGCACGCATGCGCCCCCGCTCGCTGGATGAATATGCCGGCCAAACGCATATCCTCGGGCCGGGCCAATTGCTCCGGCGCGCCATCGAGGCCGACCGCATCCAGTCGCTGATTTTTTACGGCCCGCCCGGCACCGGCAAAACTTCCCTCGCCCAAATCATCGCGCGCCAAACCAAATCGAAATTCGAGCGCCTCAGTGGCGTCGAATCCAACGTCGCCGACATGCGCCGCGTTCTATCCGCTGCCGGCAACCGCCTCGAAAATACCGGCCAGCCAACCATCCTGTTCATCGACGAAATTCACCGCTTCAACAAGGCGCAGCAGGACATCCTGCTTCCGGACGTCGAAAGCGGCGTTGTTAAACTCATTGGCGCAACCACTCACAACCCGTTTTTCTTCGTCAATTCACCGCTCGTTTCGCGTTCGCAAATCTTCGAATTGCGGTCATTGAGCGAACAGGAATTATTTTCGCTCCTGCAACGCGCACTCAAAGATGAAGAACGCGGCCTCGGCTATATGAAAATTGTCGCCGATGAAAATGCCGTGCGACATTTGGCAAAAATTTCGGATGGCGATGCGCGAAAGGCATTGAACTCCCTGGAAATTGCCGCGCTGACCACCGCTCCCGCTCCAGACGGGACGATCCATATCACGCTCGCCGTGGCCGAGCAAAGCATCCAAAAAAAAGCTGTCGTGTATGACGGCGACGAAGACGCGCACTACGATACGATCTCCGCGTTCATCAAAGCCATGCGTGGCAGCGATCCTGATTCCGCACTTTATTGGCTGGCAAAAATGGTCCACGCAGGCGAAGACCCGCGTTTTGTGGCGCGCCGCATTGTGATTCATGCCGCCGAAGACGTCGGCCTTGCCGATCCCATGGCCCTGGTCCTGGCCAACGCCGCCTTCCAGGCCGCTGAATTTATTGGCTGGCCGGAGGCGCAAATCCCCTTGGCTGAGGCGACCATCTACATCGCCACTGCCCCAAAGAGCAATAGTACCGTGGCTGCGATTGGTGCGGCGATGAAGGACGTCGAATCCGGCCGCACGCTCGAGGTGCCGAAACATTTGCGCGACGCCCATTACAAAGGCGCCCAGCGCCTGGGTCATGGCGAAGGCTACAAATACGCGCATGATTTTGAAGGCCATTACGTCCCGCAGGATTACGGGACAGACAAGACCTATTACGAGCCGACCGAGCAGGGTGTGGAAAAGAAAATCAAGGAGCGCCTGGAAAAATGGCGAGCGCTGAAGGCTGCTGCGAAAATGGGGGCAAAAAATGAATAGTGCAATTTCTGTAGACTGGCTCAAGAACGGCCATCTGGGCAGCTCTCCCTCACCCCGGCCCTCTCCCGCTGGGAGAGGGAGAATGGTCGTCAGACTGCTTGAAACGTGGAGTGATTCAATCGGTCCGGTAGTTCAATGTGCGGATAACCATTACTCATGAGCACCGATGAACAGGGGGCAAAGGCGGAACTGCGCACAAAATGCCGCGCCATCTTAAAAAGCCTTTCCGCGGAAAAACGCGCCTCGGATTCCGCCAAACTCTGCGCCAGCCTGAAACAACATCATTCCTTCCAAAACGCCGCCTCAATTTTATTTTTCGCCCCGCTGCCGGAAGAACCTGATTTGTGGCCACTGTTGAATGAAACACTGGCAACCAAAAAATTGATCGCCCTTCCCTGTTTCGATTCAGAAAGCCAAACCTATCTCCCGCGCCGCATTGCTGACATCCATGTGGAAATCATGTCTGGTAAATTCGGCATTCGCGAACCGGCACCCACTTGCATCGCCATTCCTTTAGCGGATTTGGATCTTGTGCTGGTCCCGGGGGTTGCCTTTGACGCTAGCGGTCGTCGGCTTGGGCGCGGCAAGGGGTATTACGACCGTTTGCTGCAAAATTTCAGCGGAAAGAAAATCGGGATCGCATTTGACGAACAAATCGTGGACGCGATTCCAGTCGAAAAAAACGACGTGAAAGTGGATTTGATTTTAACTCCGACGCGGTCAATGTCCCCCATCCAACACTAAATTCTTATCTCAGCAGTTCTCCCTCACCCTTGCCCTCTCCCGCTGGGAGAGGGAGAATAATTCACTAGGCTTAAAATATCGGACGATAGAATCGGTTTAGCAGAGGAATACTAAATCTGGGATGACTAATCGGACCGGCGGGACGCCTGTCCCACTATTAATTCGGGTGCTGCTGATTATCAATCGGCATCGCCCCGCCGTTGGCCGGCGCATTCCAAGGACGAACTGAATCGTTATCCGGTTCACTGGACTCACAACCGGTAATGCCCACCACCATTGCAGCTAAGAAAAGAACCCAAACCAAATGAACCGCAAAGTTTTTCATTTTAAGAAGCCGGATGAGCCGGAATGACCTGGTCGCCTTCATACACATCACCGAGCTTCCAGCCCGGAACGAGGTTGGCGATGCTGCGGTCACGTTGGACACTGCGGACGATAACTTTGGCGACCAGCTTGCCGTCGCGGCTGACCAGCAATTCACCGTTTGGCAAAACGCCCTGGTTTTCACCGACATTCAGCACCACGAACTCCCACTTGGGATCTACTGCCATGACCTCTCCCCTGAGGCCGGCCGGCAGCGTTACGATGTGGTTTACCCCGAGTATTTCTTCAATTTGGTTGTTCAGGCGTGCAATCGTATGGGTCATGACTATTTTTTCGTCATTAGCCACGGCCAGAGCTTGCTGCGTCTGTTTCAAAGATTTGTTCAAATCGTTAACCTGGGCAGCCGTGAGACCAGAGGATTTGTATGCATCCAAACCGCCTTGCGCTTCGTTAAGCTGCTGGGAGGTCTTGGCAAGCTTCGCTGTCAAATCATCTGCCTTACTGGTTAAGGCGACTACCTGATCTGTAAGCTTTTGCCGTTTCTGTTCCGAATCAGCCAACTGCGTCTTCGTTTGATCCAAAGAGGCCTGCGTTTCCTTGAGAGTTTTCTTGGTGGAAGCTAAGTCCCGCTGCGCCTGTTCTTTCTGGGTGCGCTGGTCGTTGCGGTCGTTGGTCAGAGTCGTAATCTTCCCCTTTACCACCGTGAAATTCACCACACCTGCGGCCAGTCCCGCGATGATCGCCAAAATCAAACTGAGTCTAATGAGCATGTCCTGTTTTCGTTGTAGTCCCTCAACTTAGACATTCCCCTGATTTCTGTCAACGCCCTTTTGGGCTTTGCCAAAGAAAAATTTTGATTCATCTTTCAGGTGAAATTACGGCTCATGAAATTAAAGCACGGCGCCCACCTCGCATACTGCACCAACGTCCATCGCGGCCAATCGTGGGAGGAAACTTTTGCCTCGCTCCGAAAGTATGCCCTTGCCGTCCGCGACCGGGTTTGCCCTCGCCGTCCGTTTGCCATTGGGCTCCGTTTAGGCAACCGAACGGCTAAAGAGCTAAGCCAAAAGAGAACGTTATTGGCGTTCAAAAAATGGCTTGAAAAGAATAATTGTTATATCTTTACCGTTAACGGATTCCCCTATGGTCGTTTTCATGGTGCTAACGTGAAAGAAAGGGTTTATTTGCCAGATTGGACGTCTCCCGCGCGTCTGGCTTATACCAATCGCCTGTTCGATCTCATGGTAGAGCTGGTGCCGGACGGGGTGGAAGGCAGTGTCAGTACCGTCCCCGGTTCGTTCAAGGAATTTGTTAAATCGGAAGACCAATGGAAGGCCGTACGTAAGAACCTCTGGCGTTGCGTTGAACATATTTCCCGCCTAAGCGAGCGGACGGGAAAAAAATTGCATCTTGGTCTCGAGCCCGAACCGCTTTGCCTTTTGGAAAACTCTGCTGAAACCCTGTCGCTTTTTAACCGGTTAAGCGATGAGCACAAAAACGACCCGCGTTTGGGTGAGCATCTCGGCGTCAATTATGATTGCTGCCACTTCGCTGTGGAATATGAGGAGCCCAAAAAGGCACTCGCTGCATTCCAGAAAGCCGGCATTAAAATCAGCAAGCTCCATTTGAGCTCAGCGTTGAAGACGCCCGCCACACCCGAAGCGCTCGCTGCTTTGAAGAAATTTTCCGACAAGGTTTATCTGCACCAGGTCATTGAGCGTGACGCTAAAAAACAATTAACTTTTTATAAGGATTTGCCCAGGGCTACTGCAGCAAACTCAAAACTCAAAACTCGAAACTCCAAACCGAAAGAGTGGCGCATTCATTTCCATGTCCCGCTCCATGCCCCGGCAGTGCCGCCGTTTCAAAATACCAACGATCATTTGCTTGGCGCCCTGGACTGGCTGGCGAAAAATCCCAAGGCCTGTTCGCATCTGGAAATGGAAACGTACACCTGGGAAGTCCTGCCGCCGGAACTGAAGTCCCGCACGGTCGTTGAACAAATCGCCGCGGAGTACGAGTGGACACTGGCGCAGTTGGCCGTGCGGGGGCTCGCGTAATTTTTCAAACTTCCTTTCCACGGACGACAGTTTTTGTTTTCCTTCAAGCGGATGAACCAAAAGTTCCGCACGCTGCTTGTTTTGGGGCGCGTCTCGAATCTGCCAACCGTCTGGTCAAATTGCCTGGCGGGCTGGTGGCTTTCGGGCGGCGGAAATTATTGGAAATTGCCTTTCCTGCTGCTCGGCGCCAGCGCCATCTACACGGGCGGGATGTTTTTGAACGATGCCTTTGACGTGGATTTTGACCGCCAGCGCCGCCCTTCACGGCCCATTCCCAGCGGGGCCATTACCGAAGAATGGGTCTGGATCTATGGCTGGACCTGGCTGGCGCTCGGCATCCTGCTTCTAATTCTTTGTGGAAAGGCGGCGGGCCTGCTGGCCGTTATCCTGGCGATTTGCGTCGTCATTTATGATGCGGCGCACAAGGTCATTACCGCTTCTCCCTGGCTCATGGGCCTGTGCCGTTTTTGGGTCTATGTCATCGCCGGCACGACGGGCCAGTACGGCTTGATCGGCTGGCCCATCTGGTGCGGCGCGGCGCTGGCGTTCTATATTGTCGGCCTCAGTTACGTTGCACGGCGGGAGAGTTTCCGCGGTCCGGTGCCCTTTTGGCCGCTGATTTTTTTAGCCGTGCCGGTAGGATTGGCATTGCTGATGAACCCGGATCACTGGCGCAAGTCTGCTATCTGGATGTCCGTCGTACTGGTGGTTTGGATAATTCGCAGCGTGCGACTGGTCTTTTTCGGAGGGGAAATTGTTGTCGCCCGAATCGTTTCCGGATTGCTCGCGGGAATTGTCCTGGTGGACATGCTGGCAATAGCACCACAAAGTCCTTTCGCTCTCGACGCCATCCTTGGTCTTTTGTTCGCCGCGACCTTTGCCAGCCAGCGCTTTATCCCAAGCACTTGACCGTTGCCAGCGCAGCGTTTATAAGCTAAATTCGACTTAGGCACTCGTTTATGTACGTTTCGATGAAAACAGATTATGCCCTCCGGGCATTGTTCACTCTCGTTGAACATTACAAAGGCACGCCCATCCCCATCCGCGAACTGGCGCGTCGCAACGATGTTCCTAAACGATTTCTCGAGCAAATCATGCTCGCCCTT
This sequence comes from Pseudomonadales bacterium, assembly GCA_035500235.1. Classification (GTDB taxonomy): domain Bacteria; phylum Verrucomicrobiota; class Verrucomicrobiia; order Limisphaerales; family UBA11358; genus UBA11358. Next base: position 13,416 of record DATJXK010000208.1, read on the forward strand.
AAAGCCGAGGGATGGGTGGACAGCCTCGCCGGTGTGCGCGGCGGCTATGTGCTCGCCAAAGACCCGTCCAAGATCACCATGGGCGAAGTCGTGCGTCATTTCGACGGCATTTTGGCTCCCATTGCCTGCGTCTCAGTTCACGGCTACAAACGCTGTTCCCAGGAACCGGTTTGCCGTTTTCGGCGCGTTTTCTTCGATATCCGGAATTACGTAGCCGGTGTCATGGACCGCGCTACGCTTGCTGAAGTGGCCAAGGGCGCACCCCTCTCCCGGCGTGAAGTTTGGGCCGGGTTTTTTACTGAAGGAGAAGGGATTTAGAAAAAAATTCACAAATGTGGTTGACAGTCGGGAAAAGCGCGTTAGAATGACGACATAATAAGTCGTTATTAACAACGTCGAACACAAAAAAGAATATGACTATTGCCGATAATCCGCTTAAAACTGCGACGCAATTGCCCCGGACACCCCGGCGCTCAATTGCCGATCTCCTTGCTCCGTTGGACAAGATCGCCTTTCAATCCTCCAACATCGTGGTCAACCACGACGCCCATTTTAAAAGTGGCGGAGAAAACTATGAATTGCCCCGCTACCTCTTTGTTGGCCCCAGTGGCGGCGATGCGCCCATCCATGTCGGTATCTTTGCCGGCATCCATGGCGATGAACCGGAAGGTTGCCACGCCATTGTCCAATTTCTCCGGTTGCTCGAGACCCGGCCTGAGCTGGCTACCGGCTATTGCTTGTCGTTTTATCCGCTCTGCAATCCGACCGGTTTCGAGGACGGCACGCGTTTCTCGCGTCGCGGGAAGGATTTGAACCGCGAATTTTGGAAGAATTCCGCCGAGCCAGAAGTGCGTTTATTGCAGGCAGAACTGGTATCGCGCTCGTTCCAGGGAATTATTTCGTTGCATACCGACGACACGAGCGACGGCTTTTACGGCATCGTTCGTGGCGCCACGCTCACGAAGCATCTCATCGAGCCCGCCTTGCGCGCTGCCGAAAAATTGCTGCCGCGCGACGAGCGTCCTATCATTGATGGTTTCGCCGCGCGCCGCGGAGTTATCTACGATACGTTTGAAGGCATCCTGACCGCGCCGCCCAAGGTGCGCCCGCGCCCCTTTGAAATCATTTTGGAAACGCCGCAATCTCCGCCGGCTTACTTGAAGGAAGCCGCCTTCGTCGCGGCGCTCCAAACCATCCTGGCCGAATACCAGAAATTCATCGCCTACGCGCCGAACCTGTAATTTCCGCCTTTGCGCATGTAAAGAAGTGTACCACTTTGCGCTCTTGAACAGTGCGTCGGGGCAGGTTATCATATTTGTTCCTTATGGATGCAGCTCCGACTAAATTAACTCGTAACGAGGAACTTAAAACCTCGGCGCCGACGCTCGCGGGCACGATTGCCGCGACCATTGCTGATGCCGCGGCCGATCATTTTTCCCAGGACGACTACGAATTCCTGAAGTTCCACGGCGTTTACCAACAGGACGACCGCGACCTGCGCAAGACCGCCAAGAAGTACATCATGATGGTGCGCACAAGCATTCCCGGCGGTGTGCTGACGGCCCCGCAATGGGTCGCTTTCGACAACCTGTCCACCCAGTACGCCAACAACACTCTCCGCGTCACCACGCGCCAATGCATCCAGTTCCACGGCATTTTGAAGCCCAATCTCCGCTCGCTCATTAAGGGGTTGAACGATTCGCTCATCTCTACGATTGCCGCTTGCGGTGATGTGAAGCGCAATGTCATGGCGCCGCCTACGCCCGCTTATACGCTCGCCCGCACGCAAGTGTTGGAAGATTGCCGCCGGGTAAACGAGGCGCTCAAGCCCCGTACCCGTGCTTATCACGCCATCTGGATTGACGGCGTTCAGCTCAATCTCGACGACGCGCAGAACAAAGATTTTACGGATCCGCTCTACGGCAAAACCTATCTGCCGCGCAAATTCAAAGTCGCATTTGCCATTCCACCGGTTAATGACGTCGACGTCCTGACCAACTGCCTCGGCTTTATCGCGGTGATCGAAGGCGAGAAGCTCGTTGGCTATAACCTCGCCGTCGGCGGCGGCATGGGCCGCAGCCACGGCAATCTCCAGACTTACCCGCGCCTCGCGGATGTCATCGGCTTTTTGCCGGCGGACAAACTGATCGACGTGGCGAAAGCCGTGCTGACCATCCATCGCGATTTCGGCGACCGCACCGACCGCAAACACGCCCGCCTGAAATATGTCATCGCCGAACGTGGTGTGGATTGGGCGCGTGAAGAAGTGAACAAGCGCGCCGGTTTTACGCTTGAGCCGGTGAGACCCTATAAGTTCACCACCTCCACCGATATGTACGGCTGGCACCAGGCGGTGGACGGCAAATGGTTCCTTGGTGTTTTTGTCGAGACCGGCCGCGTGAAAGACGTGGAAGGCCGCAAACTGAAAACCGCTTTACGCCAGGTCGCGGAGAAATTTACCGATATCGAATTCCGCCTGTCCGCCAATCAAAACATCATCCTGGCGAACATTGCCGAGGAGGATAAAGACGCGCTGAATGAATTGCTCGTCCAGCATGGCGTCAAGACCGACCGCCGCCAGGCCAGCCCGTTGCACAGCGCGGCCATGGCTTGTCCTGCGCTGCCCACCTGCGGCCTCGCGCTCGCGGAATCCGAGCGCATGCTGCCTGGCCTCGTGGACCGCATCGAAAAGCTTTGCGAAGCCGTCGGGCTCGGCGGCGAGGAAATTATCATTCGCTCCACTGGCTGCCCGAACGGCTGCGCCCGTCCGTACGCGGCGGAAATCGGCTTTGTCGGCAAAGCGCCCGGACGTTATCAGGTCTGGCTCGGCGGCGATATCGCCGGCACCCGCATGGCGCGCATGTGGAAAGAAGTCATTAAGGAAAGCGACCTCGAAAACGAGTTGCGTCCGGTGTTCACGCGTTACGCCAACGAACGCTTCAACCGCGAAAGCTTCGGTGATTGGTGCGATCGTGTGCTTTTGGACGAAGCAGGCAACGGCTTTTCGATCTAGCAGTGGGACAGATTTCCGGCTTGTCTCTGCGGACAAGATTGAAGGTCCATACTGCGCTTGCGTTTTGGAGTGCGACGGCCATGACGCCGCTTTTTGGTCATATTTCAAATCCTTCGTTCCCTTGTCGCGCCGTAGTTCCGCTCGACGGAACGAAGGCGGATTGCTTCAATACCCTCCATGCGAAACAAAAAACTCGCGCGGCGGGATTTTTTGAAATGCGCGGGGCTTGCCGCGCCGCTCATTTTGGGCAACGCTTCCGTATTGGCCATGGATAATACGCCCGTCCCAAACCATTCAAACCTGGTTAAACCCAACCGCCTGCGGCCCGGCGATGTCGTCGGAATTGTCGCGCCTGGCAGCGCCCCGGATAATCCCGAGGACTTTGGCCGTTACATCCATGCGATTGGGAAGCGCGGCTTCAAGCCCAGGCTCGCCCCCAACGTTCGTAAACGCCTTGGCTATTTGTCCGGCGATGACCAGGCTCGCGCGAGCGACCTGATGGGCATGTTCGCCGATCCCGAAGTGAAGGCCATTATTTGCGCGCGCGGCGGATACGGCTCCGCGCGGCTGCTCGGGATGCTCGACTATCAGGTCATCAAGCAGAACCCGAAAATTTTCGTCGGCTTCAGCGACATCACCGCGCTTCATTGCGCCATTCAAACGCACTCGCAGCTTGTGACTTTTCATGGACCCACGCTCAACACTGCCATCACCGAGCAAGGCCCGGAATTTTCCATCCAATCTCTGCTGAAGACCGTTACGCAGCAGACGCCCCCCGGTGGGATTTGCGATGCCGATGCGCGCAACGCGGTTTCCGTCCTGCGCGGCGGCACGGCCACTGGCCCGCTCGTGGGCGGAAACCTGAGTGTGCTAGGCACAATGCTCGGTACGCCCTACCAGCCGTCATTCAAGGGAACGATTTTCTTTTTTGAAGACGTGGACGAGGAGCCTTATCGCTTCGACGCGCTCCTTACACAACTGCTGAACGCCGGCTTGCTTCAGCAGGTGGCCGGAGTCGCTGTGGGCACCAATAAGGATTGCATTGATCCTGCCGCCGCCACGTCCACGGAATATCGCCAGACCGTTGCCGACGTGCTCAAGGACCGCCTTCTACCATTGGGCGTGCCCATTGTCGCTGGTCTACCCTTCGGCCATGTCCCCAACAATGCCACCCTCCCTATGGGCCTTGAAGCGACTCTTGACGGCCAGAATGGCGATTTGATTATTACTGAAAGTGCTGTCAGTTAACATTTTAGCCATTAATTCAGGCCAGTCACATTCCTTCCGGCAGCCTTGCCAAAGGCTCGGCTGGGACGTCACAAAGGCTAGTGGCAGCTTGCCACCAAATTACCCCTTGTCATCGGACTTTTTCGTGCTAGAATTATCGTCCTTTTATGAAGACGGACATTCATCCGAAATATGCGGACGCGGAAATCCGTTGCGCCTGTGGCAACGTGATCAAGACCCGCTCCACCCGGAATACTATTATCATCGGCATTTGCAACGTCTGCCATCCCTTCTACACGGGCCAGCAGAAGTTCGTAGATACGGCCGGTCGCGTGGACAAGTTCCAGCAGCGCGCCGCCAAGACGCAGGCTGCCCAGGAAGCCTTCGCCACCAAGAAGAAAAAGAAAGCTTAGCGGCCCAATTTCAATCCGCCCGCAGTTCCGTTTGGAATCGCGGGCGGTTTTATTTTATCAGCCGCGGATTACAGCCGATAAACACGGAGAGGGAAGAGACAATCCGTGTTTATCTGTGTCCACATGGGGTAAAAAATTGAAATGAACCTGCTGCCGCACATCGAAAAATTTCGCGCGCGCTTCGCCGAACTGGAAACGGCGTTAAGCGACCCCAAGGTTTTTGACAACCAGCAACGCGCGCAGGAACTCTCGAAGGAATATTCGCGGTTGAAGGAACTTGTCGCTGCCGGCGGCAGCTATAAAAAAACCCTGACTGATTTGGAAGAGAACCGCGCGCTGCTTAAAACCGAAGCGCCCGAGTCTGAAATGGCGCAGATGGCCAAGGAAGAAATTGCGCGGCTTGAGGCGGATGAAAAGAAGTTAGCGCAACAAATCCAATTTGGCATCGTGCCGCCGGACCCGACCGATTCGCGCAATACGATTATTGAAATCCGCGCCGGCGCCGGCGGCTCGGAGTCGGCGCTGTTCGCAGCGGATTTGTACCGCATGTATTGCCGTTACGCGGAGGCGCAGGGCTGGAAAATTGAGACCATGGATTCCAACCCGTCGGATCTCGGCGGTTTCAAGGAAATAGTTTTTAACGTGACCGGCTCGGATGTGTTCAAGCGATTGAAATTCGAGAGCGGTGTGCATCGCGTCCAACGCGTGCCGGCCACCGAAGCGCAGGGCCGCGTGCATACCAGCACCGCCACGGTAGCGGTGCTGCCTGAAGCCGAGGAAGTTGACCTCGAAATCAAACCCGAAGATATCGAAATCAATGTCTGCCGCGCGTCAGGCAAAGGCGGCCAGGGTGTCAACACCACCGACTCCGCCGTGCAAATCCAGCACAAGCCCAGCGGATTGATTGTTCGTTGCGCCGACGAACGCTCTCAGCAAAAGAACAAGATCAAGGCAATGAAAGTATTGCGCTCGCGTTTGCTTGAAGCGAAGATTGCCGAAGAAAACGCCAAATACGCGGCGCACCGCAAACAACAGGTGGGGACCGGTGAGCGGAACGAAAAAATCCGCACATACAATTTCCCACAAAACCGCGTCACCGATCATCGGATTGAGCTCACGCTGTATAATTTGGCGAATGTGATAGAAGGGGAAATGAATCCCCTCATTGAGCCGCTCATGGTGAATGATCTGGAAGAGAAAATGAAAGTACTATGACCGGAGAATCCAGAATCCAGAATCCAGGAGCCAGAATCAAAACGGACCAACGTACTCCGGCGAAAAATTTTCAGCAGTTAATTGTCTGGCAAAAGGCGCATCAATTTACTTTGGGGGTTTATCAGCTAACGGAAAGCTTTCCTCGCAAAGAAGTTTTTGGCCTGACCGCACAACTTCGACGCGCAGCAATTTCAATCCCGGCAAATATTGCAGAGGGGTTCAAGAAACGCGGGCGAGCAGACAAAGGCCGGTATTTGAATATCGCCCAGGGTTCACTGGAAGAATGCCGGTATTTTTTAATTCTGGCGAAAGATTTACACTACGGGGACATTTCACAACTTAATCTTCAACTCGAGGAAGTCAGTAAATTGCTTGAGGCGTACTCAGCAAAAATTCTGACTTCTGGATTCTGAATCCTGAATTCTATGACACAACCCAAAGGCCTAATCTTTGACTGCGACGGCACCTTAGCCGACACCATGCCCATGCACTGGCGTGCGTGGCAGCAGATTGCTACGAAATACAAACTGCATTTTCCTGAAGACCGTTTTTATTCCCTCGGCGGCGTGCCCTCGCCCCATATCCTGGAAATGCTTTCGAAAGAGCAAGGCGTCGAGCTGGATCCCGTCGCTGCCGGGCACGAAAAAGAAAATGCCTATTTACCCTACCTCTCATCTATCCAGCCGGTCTACGCTGTGGTGCAAATCGCCAAGGATAATTTTGGAAAAATCCCCATGGCCGTCGCCTCCGGCGGCACACAGAAAATCATCGTCCAGGTGCTGGAACAATTGAAGATCCGCAATTTATTCAAGGCCGTCGTAACCTGCGAGATGGTACAGCGTCAGAAGCCCGCGCCAGATATTTTCCTCGAAGCCGCGCGGCGTATCGGCGTAGAGCCGCAGTTTTGTCGCGCCTACGAAGACACTGATTTAGGCATGCAGGCCATTCGCTCGGCGGGCATGGATGCAGTGGACGTCCGGGAATTGCTCAAGAACCCGGCGAAGCATTAAGCTTTTTATTTTACCAAATTTTTAGTCACGCCGGGAAAGTTCGCTGCGGATCCAGTTCGGGTCGCGGCGCAAATCCAGGACAGCGACGACTTGCGTCTCATTTTTCGTTTCACGGTAATAGATTCCAAAAGGAAATCTTTCAGCCAGCATGCGGTAAAATCCAAAGTGTCTGGAATGGATGCCGTGATAAAGGGCGAGGCTTTCAATATCAGCCAAGAGCGAATCGGCGCAATAGTTCCCAATGCCGGCTTCCTGTGCGTCGTAAAAGTCACTTGCTTGCTCGATATCCTCGGCTGCCTCGACAAGCACGACGACATTTCTCATGCGCGTTTGGCGAGGCGTTTTTTAAGTTGAGCGAGTGTGAGGAATTTGCCCTTGCCGGCTTCAATTTTGGCCAGGCGTTTTTCAAGGACTTTTTTATGCCACGCCGGCGATGGCAGTTTTTCGGGTTGTCCGGACATCGAACGCCAAAGCAATTCCATCGCCTTTAGCCGTTCGGCCAAAGTCATGCGCTCGATTTCAAGGGCTTCGATCATGTCAGGAAAATAAGGCTGTTAGTCATGCGCGGCAAGCGGCATTTGAAAGTCAACCCGCCTCGCGGTTTGGTTTCCAGAGATATCGTGACATGATCACGCGGAGCGCCGCTGCCAGGGGAATCGCCAGGACGCCGCCCAGCAAACCGCCCAGCAGCGTGATGCCGATCATGACTGCCACGATGATAATCAGCGGGTGCAGTCCCACCCGGTTGCCCATGATATGCGGTGAATAGAAAAAATTTTCCAATGATATCACCACGCAGAAAACGACGAACACCATCAGCGGATGAAACCAGTCGCCAAACTGCATCACCGTGAGGACCATGGCGATGGTGAAACCGATGATGGAGCCGAGGAAAGGCACCATCGTCAGCAGCATGCATAAAAAACCCAGCAGGAAGGCATAGTCCAATCCCAGGATCAAAAATCCAATCGTATACAGGATCCCGCTGCAAATGGACACGAGTACCTGGCCGCGGAAAAAGGCAATCATGTATTGGTTGATGGAAGCGACGATGAAAATGATTTCGTCCTTCACGCGCGAATTCCGAATCGGCAGATATTGCGTCCAGTGATTTTTTATCCACCGTTTTTCCCGCAGAAAATAAAACGTATAAATGGGAATTAAAATCAGGGCCACGACGATGTCAAGGAGCGCGGTAGCTTTGGCCAATTGGGCCAGGACCCACGCGCCAATCTTGGCCAGGATTTTTGCCGTCCAGTCTGTGGCGGAAGCCATGATCTGGTTGTTAATTTGATGTAGATTGCGGGTTACTTCCGCTGCCGGCGTATTCGTTTTCAAGTCCCCCGGGGAATTGGTCGAGGGCGGTGTTAAATTGAAGGTCAAAGGAGAATTGGTGGAAGGGGAATTTGTCTCTGGTTTTTTTGGGGGCGGCAGAGCGGCGGCCTTTTCCGCGCGGCTGGCCCAATCCTTGAGCTGCTCCTGCGCTTGCGCGGTATAGGTGGGGATTTTTTTTGCGAGATTGTTGGTTTCGTCCGCGATTTGGGGAATGACGCTGGCCAGGACACCGCCGAGTACGGATAAGGCCACAACGAAAACAATGATAATGCCCCCAGTGCGGGAAATCCGATGCCGCTCCAGCCAGTTGACGGCCGGATCGAGCAGATAAGAAAGGACGGCGGCGATGGCCAGCGGCCAAAGCACGGGACTGAGCAAATTTAAGAATTTGCCGATGCCCCACACCAGGCCGACCCCGATGGCTACGACGGCGGTTACGGCCAGCGTAGTAAGCGCAAACCAGATGATTCGCAGTTGGGTGGCGCCGGGCGGCGTTGCGTTTGACCTCATTAATTGCCTTAATGTCAAATGTGAAGCGGTAAATGTCAAATGCCTCATTCGCCTAAAATACCGCGCTGGACTTGAGATTTTACCAAACAGGCGTTAGTCTTTGAGGCTGCGGTACAAACCAAAAACCAAGGAGATTTATTTATGCAACGCAAAGCATCGGCAGTTTGGCGGGGAAACTTGAAAGACGGCAAAGGAACTATTTCAACAGACAGCGGCACGCTCAAAGACACGCAATATTCCTTCAGCACACGTTTTGAAAATGGTGTAGGGACAAATCCCGAGGAACTCATCGCCGCCGCGCACGCCGGCTGTTTTGCGATGGCCTTTTCCGCGGAACTGGGAAAAGCCGGGCTGACACCTGAAAGCATCGCCGCCGAAGCCACGGTGACTCTGGATAAGACCAATGATGGTTTCACAGTCACAGAATCGCACCTGGATGTGACGGTCAAGGTTCCTGGCGCGGACAAAAATAAAGTCCTTGAGATCGCCAATGGAGCCAAAGCGGGTTGTCCTATTTCACGCTTGCTCAACGCCAAAGTGACCATGGACGCGAAAGTGCAGTAGCCGTTATTGGAGTGGAGGATGAGGTGGCGAAGGTGCGCTGATCCAATCCACCAGTGAGTTTGCCGTGCCGCATTGGAAACATGCGATGCGTTCGTATCGCGTGCTGCAATGCGGGCACGTCAATTGAGTGGCAATGGCATCAAATTTCTTCCTGCATTTGCTGCAGGTCCAGAATTCACCTGCCGGCGGAGCTGCTTTGCAAAGCGGGCAATGGTAGCCATCGTAGCGCGGGGCTTTGGCCAGCCGCAACATCTCCCGGGCCTGGCGAAAACCCTGGAAACAATTCAGGCCTATAAAAATACAGATCGCAATCCGCCAGGGCGATTGCGTCCAGATTGCAAAAACAAACAAACCGGCGATGCCGATAAGACCCAGTGTGGTTGCGACCATCAAACTGCGCGCCCGCCCCAGCACGAACCATAATAATGCATATAGAATTTTCCCGCCATCCAGCGGGTAAATCGGCAGCATATTGAAAATCAACAGAATGAGGTTCATAAACCAAACCGTCACCACATAGGTATAAATGGATGGCAAGGAATCTTCCCAACCTGCGGAGGAGGCTATCCACCAAATGATCGAAAGGATGGGAACAAGGATGACATTTACCAGCGGTCCGGCAACGATGCTCCATAACATCGCTCCCGGCCTTTGCGGCGGCGCCACGTAAGCCACGCCGCCAAACGGCCAAAGAACGATTTGATTTGCCTGCCCGCCTACGGACTTGCAGGCGAGCGCATGGCCGAATTCGTGAGTCAGTACAATCGCAAACAGGGTAAGGCACTCCATCACATTCCAGACAATGGAGGAATAAGCACCATTCCTGATTTTGACGTTGTAGAATAAAATAAAAAACCACGACCAATGAAGAAAAACTTCAATCCCAAACAATTTGAAAAGTCGAAATGAGCCCTGGCGGGTTGGCATGTCGTTTTATCGTTAACAGCTTTGGCAGGTACAGGCAAGAATTAGGGCATCTCACCGTTTCCATTTCGTCACAATGCTTTAACCGTCCTGTCATTGCGAATGGCTCGCATCTCGCTGACCATGGGACGGTGGCGCCGACCATATTGATTGTGGATGACGAGGGCGATTTCATCGAACTGGTGAAATTTCGCCTGGCGGCGCTTGGATGCGAATTTTTAGTGGCCAACGACGGCGTACAGGCCTTGAGCCAGGCCCGTCAATTTAAGCCCGACTTGATTTTACTGGATATTTTGCTGCCGGATTTGGACGGCCTTTCCGTCTGCGAAATCCTGAAGCGCCAGCCGGCGACCAAGAAAATCCCGATTATTTTCATGAGCGCGCTTTCCTCCGGGGTCACTAAGCGCACCATTGCGATCCAGGCAGAGGACTTTTTTACCAAACCACTCGATTTGCCGCGCCTGGAGCGGCGGGTGGGTGAGTTGTTGCATAATAACCACTCATAAGTCATTTCCGTGCGGGAACTCTTCCCCACGTCGAAGCCAGGGAGGTTGAGGCCGTAGTACTTGGATTGAAAAATTCATTCTTATGCCATTTTTCCTGTTAATAATTTTTTCGCCTGGCCAGTTGCGCTCTAAAAAGTTTGAGCTAATTTGCGTTGTGGGCTGTCAATAATTCTGTTGGCAGTAAACATCAAAGGAGAAAGAGGTGAATTTATGGCAAAGAAGACCAGTTCAAGTTCGAAGGAAGTGAAGGAAGCCAGCAGCCCGAAGGCTGCGAGCAATGGAGGACGCGCCCAGGGATTTTCGTTCCGCGCGCCGGAAGCCATCAGTGTGCAGTTAGTGGGTGATTTCACGCACTGGCAGGACCAGCCGATCAGCCTGCGCAAGGACGCCACGGGTGTCTGGCATACGTCGGTGGAGCTGAAGCCGGGCGAACATCATTACCGGTTCCTCGTGGACGGCGAATGGCGTGATGACCCCGATTGTTCAATGCGCGTGCCCAATCCGTTCGGCAGCCAGAACATGGCCCGGCGGGTGAATTGACACAGCGCCGGCACGGCGCGGATAGGATTAAAGGGATGCCAAACGGTGTTGAAATAAACACCGGACAATGGGATGCTGCGCCTCAATACCGATGAAAATTGACGCAGACCAATTCAGCGTTCGCGAAGGCAAGCACATCAAGCTCAAGAAATGGGATACGACGGTTAAGCCGTTTTACCAGTCGAAAGAGGATTACCAGCAGATACTCGAAGAGCACATCGCCGGGATGAGCAAGTTGCAAAACCTGCTCTACGCCAACAGCCGCTACGCTTTGCTGCTGATCTTCCAGGCGATGGATGCGGCGGGCAAGGACGGCGCCATCAAGCACGTGATGTCCGGTCTGAACCCGCAGGGGACTGAGGTGTTTAGCTTCAAAAGCCCCAGCAAGACTGAGCTGGCGCACGATTTTCTGTGGCGCACGACGAATTGTTTGCCCGAGCGCGGGCGCATCGGCATCTTTAATCGCTCATACTACGAGGAAACGCTCATCGTGCGCGTGCACCCGGAAATCCTGGCGGCTGAAGGAATTCCTGAGGAGTTGCTGGACGATAAAAAAATCTGGGAGCACCGCTTTCAATCCATCCTGGGCCTGGAAAAACATTTGTACCGCAACGGCACGCGCATTGTGAAATTTTTCCTGCACCTGTCCAAAGAGGAACAGCGGAAACGGTTCCTGTCGCGCATTGACGACCCGCACAAGAACTGGAAATTGAGCCACGACGATGTGAAGGAACGCGGCCTGTGGAAGGAATACATGCAGGCATACGAGGAATGCATAAACACCACGAGCACCGACCACGCACCGTGGTATGTGATTCCTGCCGATGACAAGCCGAACGCGCGGTTGATTATCTCACAGGTCGTGCTCGACACACTCAAAAGCTTCAAATTGAAACCGCCGGAGGCCACTGCGGAACGGAAAAAGGAATTGCAGGAGATTCGCAAGTTGCTGGAGAAATAAATGCCTTCATTGCGCCTCGACTCATTTCGCCGGAACGGTTAGGTTTGCAGTATGATTCATCTGTTGGCCGGGATCTTGGGCACGGCGCTGTTCGCCAGTTCACCGCAGGTGGACACCAATTTGACCGACCTCGCGGGCACGACCGTTTGGTCCGCCGGCACCAATGACGTCATGGAGCAGGAATTGGATAAGGTGATGCTGGAAGATGACGCCGCGCTGGACGAGATCAATAAGTGGATCGTGGAAAATAACACCTTCGCTGACCAGGGTGCAGGCGAAACCAAGGCCCAGTTGAATGCCCGGATCATGGCGCGAATCGGCCTTGTCCGCACCAACTACCAGGATTTTTTAAGCCGTTATCCCACAAACGCCCTGGGCTACCTCGCGTATGGCAGTTTCCTGAATGACATTGGCGATGAGGATGGCGCGCATGACCAGTACGAAAAATCGCGCCAGCTTGACCCGAAAAATCCCGCGGTGTGGAACAACCTCGCCAATTACTACGGAGAGAATAGCCCCGTGACTAACGCCTTCGCCTATTACCAGCAGGCGATCACCTTGAACCCGCTGGAGTCGATCTATTATCAAAATTTTGCCACCACGGTTTATCTTTTTCGCAAGGACGCAGAGGAGTTTTATGGCATTACCGAGCCGCAGGTCTTCGATAAGGCGCTGGCGCTCTACCAGAAGGCCGTTGCCCTGGACCCGGACAATTTCCCGCTGCGAACGGATTACGCGGAGAGTTACTACGGCATTCGTCCATTGCGCACGAACGATGCGCTCGTGGCCTGGACCAACGCCCTGGGCGTGGCGCACAGCGACCTGGAGCGCGAAGGAGTTTATATCCACCTGGCGCGAATCAAAATCGCCGCCGGCCGTTATGCCGAAGCGCAGGCGCACCTGGATGCTGTGACCAACGAAGCGGATGCTGCCTTGAGGGACCGCCTCGAGCGCAACCTGCGCCAGCGTGAGACGGCGGGTACGAATAGCGCTTATTTCGAAAACTGGAACACCAATATTGCGGTAACAGTAACGAACAATATTTTGGATTTAACCAATCCTCCGGCGTCGTCATCCGGTCAAAAGCTGCCGTAACTTCAACAATTTCGGCTTGGTGGGTGTGTTACCTTTCTGATTTAATTATCACCATGAGTTTTTACGACAAATTGAAATTTGATGCGCAGGGTTTGATTCCCGCCATCATTCAGGAACAGAAAACCGG
>DATJXK010000209.1:0-20598 GCA_035500235.1 Pseudomonadales bacterium
GCGTGGATGAACCGCGCGTCCTTGGAATCCACCGTCGCCACGGGCAAGACGCATTTCTGGAGCCGGTCACGCCAAAAATTCTGGATGAAAGGCGAGGAAAGCGGCCACGTCCAGGTAGTCAAAGACATCGCGTTTGATTGCGATGGCGACGTATTGCTCATCCAGGTGGAACAAACCGGCGCAGCCTGCCACGAAGGTTATAAATCATGCTTTTTCCGTTCAGTGGACAAAGACGGTTTTAAAATCACAGAAACACAGTTACAGAAGCCGGAAGAGATCTATAAGAAGAAGCAAAGCTAAGACTGCCCGCAACATTTACACGCACTCATGAGTTTAAAAAAAATCTTTATCGGCACCGACAACGGGGGGACGACTTGTAAAACCGCCGCCGTCTGGGAAAATGGCGATGCCGTCACCACCAAATTGCTCCAGCGTTCCGTGAATTCCGGAAGCGATCACGATGCCATCGTCGCCAGTTGGATTTCATCCATCACCGAATTTCTTGCGGAGAACAATTTGTCATGGCCGCAAGTGCAAGGCGTTGGGCTGTCCATTCCCGGGCCGTATGAACGTTATGGCGTGCTGGGCAAAGCCGCGAACCTGCCCGCAAACTTTGCCGGATGGGACGTCTACACAGATTACAGCCATGCGCTCACGAAAATGGCCGGTCGCGAAATACCGCTGGTCGTCGGCAACGATGGCAAATGTGGCGGCATCGCTGAGGCAAAATTGGCCCGCGGAAATGCCCGCGCCTCGGTGCTGATGCTTATGCCGGGCTCCGGCCTTGGTTCGGCGTTTATTGGGGCGGACGGCTTGCCGCTCGAAGGCGACACTCTTTCCGGAATGGAAACCGCCCACATGCCCGCCCCGTTGCATCTGCTCGGCGCTACTGGCAAACCATTCCCGTGCGGTTGCGGCCGCGACTGGGGCTGCATCGAAGCCTACACCACCATTTCGGGATTGCCGCGATTGCTGGAAGAAAAACTGTTGAAATATCCCGACCATGAGCTGGCGAAATCCACCGCCACGCCGAAAGAAAAAGCGTTGTCGCTCCGCACCCGCGCGCAGAAAGGCGATGTGCTGGCGCAGGAAATTTTTGATTTCCAGGCCCGCGCGCTGGGTTTTCACGTCGCCAATCTTACCCTCGCGCTGGACGCGAGCATTGTTGTCATCGGCGGCGGTTTGATGGATCCGGAAGCGACCACGCCGGAATTTCGCCAGCGTTATTTGAAGATCGTTCAGGAAAGCGCGCTGAAATATTTTTTCCCGTCGCAACGCGGCATTAAAATTGTCCCGGCGGCGCTTGGCGATTTATCGCAGGCCATCGGCGCGGCGCTAATGCCATTGTATTCCCAAAAGGCTGTTGTGGTTGACGCGGCAATGAAGCCGCAATCGCCGCTGTGATGAAAATCATCTCATCTTGTAGCGAAAATATTCGAAGTAATCTGGAAGCAGTCCGATGGCAAATTAGATACCATCATCGTTTTTGGATCAAAGATGTAAATCCACTTAAGCGACCAATGGTTGCCGAACTTGATTTCAAGGTGCCTGCCGCCTTCGGGGTAAATGGCTATACTCGTTCCGCTATAATCCCGACCGGAGTAATTTTGTAAGGTTGAATAAAGGGATAAAATCGCAGGCGAATTGGTCAAATCGTACTGCATTAAAAAGATGTGACTAGGATCCGCGTGGTCAAAAAGCCATCTGGCTTCTGAATTGACCTTATTTATACCACCCGCCGTTTCAAAAAGTTTTTGAGCCCTTTCCGGCGTCATTTCCGGCACCTCGCTCTTGTCAACCATTTCAAAAAGGGCGGGGACAAGAAAAAGAATTAAGATCGCGCAAATAACGGCGAGAATTCCAATAAAAATTTTCATAAATTATTGCCCAATCTTTAGCCTTTTAAGATAGTTATCCTGACTTGAGCCTCTGGTCAAATCGGTTAAATCCCGCCTCTTGATTTCCCCCGCGTTTGCATTATTATACTTTCCCTTTGAGAGTAAATTTATGGACTTAAACAATGACGAAATTCGCCGTTACTCGAGGCATTTAATTTTGCCTGAAGTCGGTTTGGCCGGCCAGAAACGTATCAAGGCTGCCAGCGTCCTGTGCATCGGCGCAGGCGGGCTGGGCTCGCCCATTGCCATGTATCTCGCCGCCGCGGGCCTCGGCAAGATCGGCATTGTGGATTTCGACACGGTGGATTATTCGAACCTGCAGCGCCAGATTTTGCATACGGACGCCGACGTAGGCCGCTCGAAAGCGCAATCCGCCAAGGAATCCATCCACGGCATCAATCCCAATTGCGAAGTCGTCATCCATAACACGCGCATTTCGTCCGAGAACGCGCTCGACATCATCCGCCCGTACGACATCGTCGTCGACGGCACAGACAATTTCCCGACACGCTACCTGACCAACGACGCCTGCGTGCTGTTGAAGAAGCCAAACGTTTATGGCTCCATTTTCCGTTTCGAGGGGCAGGCCAGCGTCTTCGCGCCGCACTTGGGTGGCCCGTGCTATCGCTGCCTTTATCCGCAACCGCCGCCGCCGGGCGAAGTGCCCAGTTGCGCGGAAGGCGGCGTACTCGGCGTGCTGCCCGGCATCATCGGCTGCATCCAGGCGACGGAAATTTTGAAGCTCGCGCTGGGCAAAGGCAATTTGCTCCTCGGCCGTCTGCTGCTTTTCAATGCGCTCGACATGAAGTTCCGCGAATTGAAATTACGCCGCGACCCGCAATGTCCCATCTGCGGTGAAAACCCGACGGTCAAAGAATTGATCGATTACGAAGTGTTTTGCGGCATCCAGCCCAAACCGGAAAATGGCGATCCCGATGAAGTGACCGTGCAGGAGATGAAAAAGGCTCTCGATAATCCATCGCTCGGCATCAAGATCGTGGACGTCCGGGAACCGTACGAATACGAGATCGCGCGTATTGAAGGCGTGCCGTTGCTGCCCATGAGCCAAATCCAGAAGCGTTTTACCGAACTGGACCCGAACACGCAGTATTATCTCCTGTGCAAAATCGGCGCGCGTTCCTATGAATGCGCCGGGTTCCTGCGCGAACAGGGCTTCAAGTACGTGAAAAACGTCAAAGGCGGCACCGACGCCTGGGCCAAGGAAATTGACCCCAAGATGCCGCGATATTAAGTTGTGGATATGAAAATATTCCCATCGAGCAATTTGTCGGATGCGGAATTTGTGGAAAAAGTACGCAAACAATTACGGAAAGGTCGGCGATGGGCTTGGATGGGTTTAATTGGTTCTGTGATGTTCGTCGTGTTATTTGTTTGGTTTATATATGTTATCGTCACGATAGTGGGCGGATTCTCAAGTAAAGATAGTAGCGTGAACCAACATCTCCAAACTTCGATGGAATGGTATCGTACAGGGTTGGCGACAGGTGTGTGCTTTGGGGTTTTTGCGACATTCCTTTTGGCTAAAGCCTTTTGGTGTTACGCTGAATTTTTACTATTATTGGCTGGCAATCGTCGGGACAAGCTTCTCATTGCCCTTTACGATGAACTCCATCCACTGGAGGCGAAAGCGCCCGCTCCTTCAACCGCTGAAAAAACTTCTCATTGATATGACCGACGACCTCCAAAAACGCATCCAGGCCGCGCTCGCCAATCCACAAAACATGGGCGAGTTGGCCAACGCCGATGCCGTCGGCACGGTCGGCAATGCTGATTGCGGCGAGATGCTGCGCCTCTGGGTGAAGTTCAAAGAAGAGAACGGCAAGAAGGTCATTGATCGTGCGACGTTCCAATCCTTCGGTTGCGAAACCGCCATCGCTGTGGCCAGCCTGGCGACGGAACTCATTCGCGGTAAAACCGCCGGGGAAGCCCTCGCGCTCAAAACCGAAGAACTCGCCGGCGAACTCGGGCCGCTGCCGCCCATGAAAATCCATTGCGCCCAGCTCGTGGAAGGCGCGCTCCGTTCAGCGCTCGAACCGCAGGCTGAGAAAAAGGAAACTCCTCCGGCTCCGCCCACCGGCTCTACCCTGCTCGACAGTTTTTCCAAGCCGAAGGAAGGCGTTAAGCTGACATTTTTGGATTAGTTAGCCGCCGGTTTTTTTCGTATTTTTCAATTTCCCCCGCGTGCCTTTGTTTGCTACGGTTCCAGCAAATTAGAAAGGACACATATGAAAATTATTGAGGAGTTTAAAACATTCGTCATGCGGGGAAACGTCGTTGACCTCGCGGTCGGTGTCATCATCGGCGCAGCCTTTGGAAAAATTGTCACGGCATTGGTTAACGATCTCATCATGCCGCTGGTCGGCAAAGTCGTGGGCAACGTTGATTTTACCAATCTTTACATCCCGCTTTCAGACAAAGTCACGCAGGCGCAGGCCGATTTTGCCGCCAAAAATCCGGGCGGCCATTTGGCCCTGGCCGACGCCCTCAAGGCGGGACCCGTGCTGGCCTGGGGCGATTTTGTGACCGTCACGCTGGATTTCCTCATCGTGGCCTTTTGCATTTTCCTGCTCGTCAAAGGCATCAACACCCTCACCCGCAAGCAGGAAGCCGCCCCGCCGCCGCCGACCAATGAAGAAATTCTCCTGAGGGAAATCCGGGATTTGCTCAAGAACAAGCAGTAAGCGGCATGCGGGTTGCGGGCGTTGCGCAAACATGGCCAATTGCCCAAATTGCGGTGTCCATTTGCAGACCGTCCGTAGCCGCGACGGCATCTATTCCCATTGCAACCAGTGCGATGGCCGGGCCGTGTCGTTTCCGCAAATCCGCCGCACCACGGGCGACCGCTTTGTTAGCGGCCTGATTCGGCAAGCCAGGCACGCTACCCAGGTCTCCATCCGGCCTTGTCCTTTTTGCGAGGCGCCGATGAAGAACTTTCTCCTGTCGCGCCCTCCCATCTCACTGGATAGTTGCCTCTCCTGCACCATGGTCTGGTTCGACGGCGGTAAATTTGAACAACTGCCTGAAGGCGTCGCCGAGACACCGGAAGAAGCCATGTTTCGCGCCATGGAAGCGGAAGCCACCTGGAAAATCGAGCAGGAGAAAAACCGGAACCAGGCCGGCTACGATGACCCGCCTGATGAAGCCTGGAAATGGGTTCCCGCCATGCTGGGGCTGCCCGTCAAATTCGAGAGTTCCGATATTTCGCAACGGCCGTGGGTGACCTGGTCACTGTCCCTCCTCGTGACCCTAACCAGTGTCATTGCTTTTTTTCACCTGAAAGATGCGGTGGAAACCTTTGGCATGATTCCCGATGACATATGGCGCTATGGCGGCATTACCCTTCTTACGTCTTTTTTTATCCATGGCGGCTTTTGGCATTTGGCCAGCAACCTCTATTTTTTCCTCCTCTTTGGGGGCGACGTCGAATGCTTTCTTGGGCGCTGGCGGTTTCTCGGCCTTATTTTCCTGTCCACCATCATCGGCAATGCCCTTCACGCGCTGTTCAATATGCATTCCCTTGAACCGGTTATCGGGGCCAGCGGCGGGATTTCTGGGGTGCTTGTCTTTTATGCGCTCCAATTTCCGCGGGCCAAACTTTCATTTCTTTTCCGCTTTTATTTCCGGTTTGTCTGGGTGCACATCCCGGCCTGGGTGGCATTTATCGCCTGGCTGTTGCTGCAATTTATCGGCGCCTACATGCAGGTAGCCGGCTTCAGCAATGTGGCCTCGTTCGCGCATCTGGGCGGCGTCCTGACAGGTTTCGTCCTTTGGCTGTGGTGGCGGAAACTTGGCGCAAAAAATGCAATTCAAGACGCCGGTTATTAATTAAATGGCGAATTCTATTCCATTTTCAATCACGCCAGAGGCCGAAGATTTCCTGCGAGAAATCATAAAAGAAATACCTCGCGGGAAACAGCCGGTACTGATGATGGCGACGGAGCAAAGCGACGGTTTAAATCCCCCTCGATGGTTCTATAAAGGTGAAAGTTTTATTATTGGTTGTTATGGCCCGGCTGAAAGGCCGAAAGCTGAATGCATCGAATTAAAATTGGCTGGTCATAACGTAGCTGTTGAGTCAAGCGCGCTTGAACACCTTTCCGGCCAGAGATTGGCTCTTCGCAGAGTGGATGCGCACTATGGACTCATGAGAGGTACACGATACGTTATGGTAACGGACTCCACATCAGGATCACCGGATCATCCCTTCAACGAAGAAGGCTTCATTGAAAGAATTACGCGTGGCTTCCCTATCGGTGCACTGACTATTCTGGGCGGCTTTACCGGCATGGGAGTGGTTTGGATTGCCAGTGCAATGCTTATTCAGCTTATGGGAATTCAATACGATAAACTTGCTTTGCTCATTGAATACCTGCTTGTGCCCGGCTGGATTCTTGGTGCCATCGCCAGTTTTTTCTTTTTCCGCTCGGTTTATAAAACAAACGGACAAACCAAATTTGCCCGGGAACAGCGCGGGAAAAATTTTCTTGGCTCTCGAGGACTGGAGGGGCAAATGGATTGGTGGGTTTTCTTGGGCATACCTGCTTCGTTGATGGCCATCTTAATATGGGTTCTTTTGCCATTTGCACATACTGATACACAAAAGGGGTATGGCACGGTTATCTTATTGATGATTGTTTTGGGAGGAGGCATGTTTTTTTGCGACAAAATGCCGCGCAAATGGATATTTTGGCTTGGGCTTTTGGGCTGGGTGCTTGCATTTATTTTCTTTTTCAAACTACAGGCTGCAGGTTCCGATTGGCGAAGTTAACTTTTGCTTATGCAGGCGGAAGATTAAGCCCAATGTTGAGGCCCTCAGTGAGTTCTAATTATTCCTTGCCTTTCCCCCGCATTTCCCCTATTCTAAATACTGCCTGAACGCCGCGTGTGCGGATGTTCATTGAGGCTGAGAAAAAAAAGTTAACAATTAACCTAACCCTTAACCTCCGTTGCCACGGAAGTCTGGTTTAGGCAATGGAGCCTTCAAGTGCCGCTTTCGCGGCGCCCAAAGTCTCCCGCAGTTAGAAAGTTCCAAGTCATTATGCTTACAATGGAAGAAGCCCTTAAGCAGAGCGGTCGCGCGCTCGTTGCCCAGGGCGAAATCGTCAAAGGTACCATCATCGAAGTCCGCTCCAAAGAAGTCCTCGTGGACATCGGCTACAAAAGCGAAGGCGCCATCCCCGCCGGCGAATTCCAGGACCCCGAAGCCATCAAAGTGGGCGACGAAATCGACGTCCTGATCGAGAAACTCGAAAATAAAGAAGGCACCGTCGTCCTCTCGCACGAGAAGGCGGAATTCAAAAAGAACTGGGACAAAATTTTAACCATCTGCAACGAAGGCGGCCGCATCAACGGCAAAGTCAAAACCGTCGTTAAAGGCGGATTGGTCGTCAACGTCGGCGTCGAGGCTTTCCTGCCCGCGTCGCAAATCGACGTCATCACCCCGAAGAATCTCCAGCAGTTCGTCGGCAACACCTACGAATTCAAGGTCGTCAAAATCAACCAGGACCGCCAGAACATCGTTCTCTCCCGCCGCGAATTGATCGAGCAGGAACGCAACGAGAAGCGCGCTCACCTGCTGGGCGAAATGATGCCGGGCGATATCCGCAAAGGCACCGTCAAGAACATCACCGACTTCGGCGCGTTCATTGACCTCAACGGTATCGACGGCCTGCTCCATATCACCGACATGAGCTGGGGCCGCATCGGTCACCCTTCGGAAATTTTGAAAGTCGGCCAGGAAATCGACGTCGTCGTCCTTGACGTGAACAAAGAAAAAGAACGCGTCAGCCTCGGCCTCAAGCAAAAGATGTCCAACCCCTGGGACAACATCGAGACCAAGTATCCCGTGGGCGCTAAAGTCAAAGGCAAAGTCGTCAGCCTCGTGCCCTACGGCGCGTTTGTGCAGCTCGAACCCGGCGTGGAAGGCCTTATTCACGTCACCGAACTTTCCTGGACCAAACGCGTGGCCAAGCCCAGCGACGTTCTCAAACAGGACCAGGAAATCGAAGCCATCGTGCTCGGCATCAACCGCGAGGAACAAAAAATTTCCCTCGGCGTCCGCCAGCTCGAATCCAATCCGTGGGACAACGCCGCGGACAAATACCAGGTCGGCTCACGCGTCAAAGGCAAGGTGCGCAACCTCACCAGCTACGGCGCGTTTGTGGAACTGGAAGAAGGCATCGACGGTATGATTCACGTGTCCGACATGTCCTGGACCCGCAAGATCAATCACCCGAGCGAAGTCATGAAGAAGGGCGACGAAGTGGAAGCCAACGTCCTCGAAGTGGACCGCCCGAACCAGCGCATCGCCCTCGGCATCAAACAGCTCGGCTCCGATCCCTGGGAAAATATCGAGAAGCTCTACAAAGTCGGTGACCTCGTTACCGGCAAAGTCACCAAGCTCGCCAGCTTCGGCGCCTTCATCGGCCTGCAGCATGACATTGACGGCCTCGTGCACATTTCGCAAATCAGCGAAGAACGCGTGGACAAGATCAAGAACGTGCTCAAAGCCGGCCAGGACGTCTCCGCCCGCGTCATCAAGATTGATAAAGGCGAACGCCGCATCGGCCTGTCCATCAAGGCCGCCAACTACTCCGACGAGCAGCTCAAAGAAGAGCAGAAGTTGCTCGACTCGCTCAAACCCGGCGAAGACCTCGTTGCCCTGCAACACGCCTTCGACGCCGCGGACGAAGCGCAAAAATCCGAGTAATCATCGGCTCAAGAATCAACGGCAGGCGGGCTGGAAACGGCCCGCCTGTTTTTGTTTTCTGCACCTGTTTGCCTCCAAAACGTCACAACCATTTCGTTGACAAACTCCTCAAAATCAGGTTGATGTAATAGAGTGAATCAGAAGTCCTGGCCCATTAAGCTGTTGTTCCTGCTCGTCCTTCTGCTGGGCCCGGTCATGGCACATGCGCAATTCACGTACGTTACAAATGACGATGATACAATTACCATTACGGGATATACGGGTCCTGATAATAATATCGTTATTCCTGATGAGATTGGTGGAATGTCAGTTTCCAGTATCGGGGGGAATGCTTTTTATAACAGTACCGTGAAGAGCGTGGTTATTCCCGATAGCGTTACCAGCATTCAGGACTTTGCGTTCGAAAGTTGTGCCAATTTGGCCAATATCACGATAGGTAACGGTCTCACCAGCATCAACACCGGAGCGTTTGAAGATTGTGCCAGTCTAACCAATATTTTGATACCAGACAGCATTACCAATATAAGCCAAATTGCGTTTTACGGTTGCATTAGCCTGTCCGCCATCACCATCCCGGCCAGTGTTACGTATATTGAAAACGACACTTTTCTTTATTGTACCAGTTTAACGAATGTTATTATTTCCAATGGCGTCGTGGGCATAGGGCAAGCCGCGTTCGAATTCTGTTCTGGTCTTGTAAACTTCAGTATCCCGGCCAGTGTGACCAATATTGCGCCAGAGGTGTTTGACGGATGTTCAGAGCTCACGATGATAGCGGTGGATCCGGGCAACGAATTTTATAGCAGTATTTCCGGCGTTTTATGTGACAAAAGTCAAACACTCCTCATTCGGTGTCCGCAGGGCAGATCCGGTAGCTACACGGTTCCCGTTGACATCGCTAACATAGGTGGATCTGCATTTTTTGAATGTTCGTGTCTGACCAATGTGGTGATTCCTGCTAACGTTACTACTATTGGTGACGCGGCTTTTTATTTATGTACCAACCTCACAAGCATCACAATCGGCAACGGAGTTACAAATTTCGGCATTTATGCTTTTGAAGACTGTTACTCCCTGGCCAGCGTCTCTATCCCAAATAGTGTGACCAGCCTCCCAAGTTACCTCTTTTTCGGCTGCACTGGCTTAACGAATGTCGCGATTCCCAACAGCGTGACCAACATCGGTAGCGCTGCTTTCTTGGAGTGTATCAGCCTTTCTACGATTAATATCCCCAATAGTGTGACATACATTGGAACCCAGGCTTTCGAAGAGTGCGGACTCTCCAGCCTCATTATTCCCAATAGTGTTGTTGGTATCGACGAGGCCGCTTTTGCGGAATGCAAATCTTTGACCAACGTCTTTGTAGAATCGACCGCGCCGTTCACCGCCGGCGAGGAATTTGAGTATTGCTTTAAACTCAAACAAATTTTCTTTTCTGGCAATGCGCCCCCATTTGATGGTGATTCTACCGTTTTTTACTCGGATACAAATGCAACTGTCTACTATTTGCCAGGCATGCATGGTTGGGCGCCGATGCTTGACGGTCGTCCTACTGCCCCCTGGTACCTTTCCAATCCATCCATTTTGACCTTCGAACCCACCTTCGGCATCCAGACGAATGCTTTTGGATTTACCATTTCCTGGGCGACCAACATTCCCGTCATTGTGGACGCCTGCACCAACCTGTCCCGCCCCGACTGGCAACCCGTTCAGACCAATACCCTCACCGCTGGCACGGCATATTTCAGCGACTCCCAATGGGCAAGTTATTCCGCCCGTTTCTATCGGCTTCGCTCGCCATAACCTCGGGCTCCCGGCAGGCTTAAGGAACCGGGAATGCCCGCCCGTTTGCGCTAAAAAAGGCCTGTTTTTGGCGGAAACAGGACAGGCTTTGTCTTGCAATAGGTCACAAGACCCGCCTAAAAACGGCCTTTGCGGATGCCTTCCCTCATGGTTGTACTTTCTTTTATTAGTTGGCATTTCTTATGCTTATAGTGCGCAGAACAGAATTTATGAGCGCGTCGAACCCGTTTCAAGTCCCGGATTGTTTTAAGCTGGATATCGAACAACGCCGTCGGGAACGTTTTAAGAAGACCGTCGTCACCGCTGTCATTGTCAGCGTCGCGGTCGTCGTCGGCCTGCTCATTGAAGGTTGTGTTAGCGAGAAATCACAGCCCAATCCCACCGTCTCGGAAAACAGCGTCCAAACTCCTACGGAAACGGTCAAAACGGCTTCTGCTCCCCAGGCTCCTCAAACGCAGCATACGATTTCCCAAACCATTCCTCCGGTGCAAACGCGTCCTGTAGCACTGGTTAAAACCGCCGCGCCGGTTCAACCCGTAGAGACTACCGGCGAGGCGTTTTATTTCGTTAAATCTGGCGATACCCTCTCGCACATCGCCAAAAGCCACAACGTCACCATCAAAGCCCTCAAATCAGCCAACGAGCTGGGCACCGACCGCATTGTGGTCGGCGAGAAATTGAAGATTCCCGCGGCGTAAAAATTTTTACGTCCCAAACGATTTGCTGTAGCGGCGGTCTATGACTGCCGTTTTGTCTTTTCCGAACAAAGACTGAAAATCCTGGTGCTTTGAACTTTTAGAAAACTTGACTAAAAGGATGAAAGGAACGACGGTAGCCATATAGGTATGACTTGGGTATTCATAGCCTTAATCTATTCGGCTGTGGCCGAATTGATGATTTATTTCTTCGCTCGCGAGTACTCGGGAACGTTGGACACGGTTTTGTTCGGCGTCGCTATTTTTGGAGCAATTGCTTTGGGTATATTTGCGAAACGAGCCTTTATGGCGTTTTGCGGCGCGGCAGCTTTAGCGGCACCGGCTATTGCCTATTCGATGGGTGGTTATGGCCTCCTTGAAATGGGTGGATTTCTACATGCCCTTGTGCTCGGCGGGATTGGATCCGTCGCACATAAGCTGGCTCACGGCTTCAGTATATCGCCGCCTGAAAAGAACCGCGTCGGGTGTAAGTTTGAAAATTTTCTCGACTCATCTTCGGGAAAATTTTAGCTGCGTTTTGGATTTACGGGAATAGGATCAAAGAAACTTGCATCAATCTTTACCGCGTTCCACGCGAGCAAATCGTCTATCGTAAATGGAGAGATGGAGCCAACGACTGGACTTGAACCAGCGACCCGCGCTTTACGAAAGCGCTGCTCTACCAACTGAGCTACGTTGGCAACCATGCTTCCAACCTGAGGCCGGAATGCCAGCCACTATTATAGATGAGCCAAGCGAACGGGCAAGTTTGTTTTCAGGTTGATTGTCCAAGAATGAATGGCAAATTTGAATAACCGCCATGGGCTACAACTACTATGTCGCATGCAAGAGTTGCCAGAAGTTTGTCGACTTGGGACGTTGGCGAATTTTTCATAATCTCCAATTTCCACACGAACTTAATAATATATTTCTTGGTGCAGGCAACGTAGCCGCCGCTTTAATAAGCGGAGAATCTCTCCGTGAACGCCTCCGAGTTTTAGACGATCCTTACAGTGTTAATTACAACAAAGAACCCGATTTTCAGAAGTTGGCAGGTATTTTGGCCGGGTTTTGCAATGAGCATCAAACGCATGAGCTTTATTTTATTAATAGTAGCGGCGATTTTCCTTGGATGGCATGTGACCAGTATCCTTGGTATGAGTGGCAAGAGGTTATTGGGCCAAACACTAATATTCAGAATGTCGATTTACCGAAAAATCTTATTCACGATTTGCAGTTAAAGTCGTGGGGTGAAATAGAGAAACACCTTCTAAAATCACGTCGATATGATCCTGTAACTTTCCCTGGCGATATTAATCTCGTCAAACATGGATTTGAAAAAGTGAGCAAAGGTTAATACCGCCCACTTGGACTTTAAAATCTTAATTTATCTTTGCGCCTTCGCGCCTTTGCGTGAGATTTCCTTTTCCCTCACTTTGCCTCTTGAACTTAAACTTTTAACTTAATAATTTCGCCCATGGCAAATTCACAAAACAGCACCGTCCTTTCTCTCGAACTGCCCGGCATCAAAAAAGTCCGCAGCGGAAAAGTCCGCGAAATTTTTGACCTCGGCGACCGCCTCCTCTTCGTCGCCAGCGACCGCATCTCCGCCTTCGACGTCATCATGCCCAATGGCATCCCGCGCAAAGGCGAAGTGCTCACCCAAATTTCCTACTTCTGGTTCGCGCAAACCGAATCGTTCCAGCCCAACCATCTCCTCTCGCGCCCCGGCGACCCGCTACCCAAAGAGCTGCAACAATTCGCCGATAAAATCGGCCCGCGCTACATGGTTGTGAAAAAATGCCAGCCCCTCGCCATCGAATGCATCGTGCGCGGCTATCTCGCCGGCAGCGGTTGGAAGGAATATCAGAAAACCCAAACCGTTTGCGGCATCAAACTGCCGCCAGGCTTGAAAGAATCATCTGAGCTGCCCGAACCCCTCTTCACCCCTTCCACCAAGGCCGAGACCGGCCACGACGAAAATATCTCCTTCGAACAGGCCAAAAAAATCGCCGGCGATAAAATTGCCGAACAGGCCAAAGCCGCCAGCATTAAGATTTACAATCACGCCCGCGATTATGCCCGTAAACGTGGCATCATCATCGCCGATACGAAATTTGAATTTGGCCTGGACGAATCCGGCACCCTTATCCTCATTGATGAAGTCCTCACGCCCGATTCCTCGCGCTTCTGGCCGGCCGACCAATACGCCCCCGGCAAAGGCCAGCCCAGCTTCGACAAACAATTCGTCCGCGACTACCTCGAAACCCTCGACTGGAACAAAACCCCGCCCGGACCCCAATTGCCCGAAGACGTCGTCGCCAACACCACCGCCAAATACCTCGACGCCTACGAACGCCTGACCGGCAAGAAGCTATAGTAGGACAGGCATGACACGCGTGTCTCTCGCCTGTCTCCGTACAGTTATGCCGCGGCCTTTTTCGCTTGCGTCTTGGACTGCGGCGGCAACGACGCCGCTTTGCATAAAATTAGCCCGCCTGTCTCCATTCTGTAGCCATTTATGTGGATTGTCGTAAGGCCACGCGACATGCGTGTATTCCGTCGCCGCCGTCTGCTTGCCGCACCAAGCCTGATTCAAAACCTTGGGGACGTGGCATACTATTAACCCCGGGATTTATCCCGGGGTGAAAGGCCCAATAGTCCATCCATATCCGCTCAAGCGGGCGAGTCTGCGAGCGCATATTTTTCTTTTCTTTGCGCTATTTATCCTTTGTCCTTAACTTTTACTCAGCCATGACTTTTCAGCAGCCGGCAAATCTGAACCGGTATATTGCCCCACCTGCGCCATTTACTTGGGGTTCCCGGTGGAACCTGTTCAAATTACTTTTGCCGGTTCTTGTTTTGACTGCTTTTTTATTGTTTCAATCCATCCTACTGGAGGATTTGACGAGGGATCATTGGGAGCCATTGCCATTTCTGATAATTACAGGTCTTCTGTTTTTTATATATTTTTCGATGGAATTTCAATGGAGGGTTGCTGGAAAGGGGAGGAAATTTCTCGAACTGGGCGAAAATTACATTCGAACCGGCTATGGACTGGTGCACCGGGGCCGCTGGCAAAATATCATCGGATGGCAATTTAACAATGTCGCCAATGAATCAAATTACCGAGTCGTCACTGTAGAATATAAATGGGGTTATAAAGGTAAGAAATTAGGGAGGCACCGCCTTGTTTTGGAAAAAAGGCAAATGGATCAGCTCATTTCGGAAGTGAAATCCCGCCAACAAAAAGAGGGCCTGGCTTTTTCGATAATGGATGAAGAAACAAACTTTATTCCAAAGCCTCGGGAAATAAAAAACATCGGTCTGGCAAAAATGTGCGTAGATACTGCCGGGCCATTGCTCTTTATGGAAGGTTTTTTCTTTTTTGTGGGCAGTCTGGGCTTAAAGGACGATTCACCGGACCCTAATTTTGTGCCCAACCCACATGGAAGTTTCACAAAATTTATGGAACATCATTTCTCAAGTGGTGTTGAATTTCAAAACTTCTTATTCGTTACCGGCGCAATCCTTTGCGGGAGCGGCCTCGTTTTGATGATTTGGAGCCGATTAGTGTTAAAGGAGAAACTCCGACCAACAGATCCCACTGATGGCAGCTTCTAAACCAATCATTTTAACCGGGAAAAACATTTTCCTGCGCCCACCCGAATTGACCGACCTCCGGGAATACACGGCTCTCATCAACCGAAGCCTTGCCTCTTCCCGCTGGCTGGGAAATCCGCCCAAAGGAAAGAAACGATTCACCGAATACGTTCGGCCCTCCCCCAATGGCGAATACTTCCGGTTCCTCATTTGCCGCAGTGAAGACCGCCGTATCGTTGGGTCCATCGGCCTGTTTCTCATCGAACGCAACTTATTTCAGAGCGGCTGCACCGGCTACATGGTCGGACAGCCCAATGCCCGCCGGGGTTATGCCACCGAAGCGCTGCAATTGATCCTGCGCTTTGCCTTCCGCACGTTGAAACTTCATCGTGTCGAAGCCAACATTCAACCAGACAATGTTCCCTCCCTTGCCTTGGTGAAACGCGCCGGCTTTAGGCTCGAAGGTTACTCGCCGCGCTTCCTAAAAATCCAGGGCAAGTGGCGTGACCATGAGCGTTGGGCCATCCTCGCAGAAAATTGGCGCCGATAACGTTAATGTTAAGCCTTAAGTATTTGTCTATCAATGATGTAGCGGATAACCGCCATTTTGTTAAGGATAGTGTTAAGTCTTAAGTGACTGATAATAAACAATGTAGCGGATGTTAAGCCTTTCCCGCGAATAGGTACATTGTGGTTCAGAGCTAGGGAAATTGTCCTTGTCGTCTTTCTAGAAACTACCCTTTGCGTTCTATGTGTTCTTTTGCGGCTATTCATTCCGGAAGCCTACGGAAGGGGGTCTCCCCTCCCCATGCACACCTAAAATTACCCATTAATGTCTTGAACATCTCCCGCAACTATCATGTCATACGCTTGTTCCATCAATTAGCTCATTAGCGGAGTAAATGCTCGCACCTTGAACGCGAGCCAACCCTTTCAGATCCTATGAAAATAAAAATCGTAGTGTGGAGCGTTGTTCTGATTTTTGTCCTGGTCGTAGTTTCCGGTGCCGTCTGGTGGGAATTACGCCCGCAAGTCATCACCTTTGATGACGGCAGCAAGGTGACTCTCGTGGCCGTGGATTACGGAAAGAAACATACCTCGCCCGGCCCCACGAAACATTCGTTCAACACTCCGACCAATACGCTCGTCATCTGGGTACGCCAGCAGCATGACCCCAACGAATACGCCAATTTCCAGTACTATATCTATGACAAAGCCGGCACCGCGTGCGTCATGGGCCAGTACGGGTACTATGGCAATAATCGCCGGGGAGCCAATGACGTCGTCGGCGTTCAGTTCCCCGCTTTTCCGCGCCGCGAAGGAAGGTTTTACGTGCGGATCCAGGAATTCGGCAACGGCGGCCAGGAATTGTCCGACCAGAAATTTTCCCTTTCCAACCCGGCGCATGGCTCTTTCTCCAGCCTGTCGCCTCAACCTCTGCCCGAGACCGAACAGGACGGCGATATGACCGTCACGCTCAAGAAATTGGTCTCCGGCGCCAAAATGCCTTACAACCGCGGCGGCGATGACGATGACGACGCCATGGACAAGGCGGTGCAGACCACGTTTAACGTCCAAATTAATGGGACCAATGCCACTATGTGGGAACCCATTTCCTTTGAGATGACCGACGCTACCGGAAATCATGTTAACGCCATGATCAGCCCGCGGCAGTCGCAACAAATTCAAACGCAAGGCAACGACGTTGTGGCCACGTACCAATATGGCTTGTGGCCGGACGAACCTGCCTGGAAGCTGCGCGTGGAATTCTCCAAACAATCCGGTTTTGCTGACAATGAACTTTGGACCGTCCAGGGTATTCCATTGGACCCCGGCAAACAAAATGACTTTTGGAATTTCGGCCGCAAACAAAACAACGCCACCAACGTCTTCGCTGAAGGAGATGTTGACGGTCTTCACGTGAAAATCTACCGTGCCCGGTACTTCACCGACATGCCGCCCAATTCGAACCCGCAAGGCGGTTTGAGCATCGAAGTGGACCCATCGCTTCCCGAGGGGACTCGTATGACCCTCGTGAAATTAACGGACGACCAAACCAACGACATCAATTACTGGGACGCCGGCTGGAATGGCGGACGTAAAGCCGGTGGCGGAACGATTTATCATTACAGCCTGCAGGACGTGAACGGCGCTACCAATCTCAACCTGACCTTGGCCGTTCATAAGAGCCATTATCTTGAGTTCACCGCCAAGCCGCAAATAGCGGCGGCAGATTCTTCAGACCAATCCAACCAGCAATAACTCCATGAAAAAAATCCTTCTCGTTGGGGTAGTTGTTATCCTGGTGGCCGCCGCCGTTGCCGGCTTGATCTATTGGAAATCGCGCCCCCAGGTTGTTGTTTTGAAGAATGGCACCAAGCTGACCTTTCTCGGCTCGAGCTATGGCAAACATCATTCTTTTAAAGGTCTTAAATCCACCGGTTCGCGCACGCGTGGACGGTTAACGCTAGACACCACCAACGATACCCTGGTGGTTTGGATTGAAGCGGAATACAAACAAAACCAGTGGCCTAACTATCAACTGCTCATTTCGGATCCGGACAACACCTCCTGCGTGGGTGCCTGGCAAAGCACCGGCAACCAGATTAAAAATGGCGTTAACGTTGAGGGCTTCACGATCAACGCCTTTCCCCGACGCGACAGCAAGATGATTTTACGAGTGGGCGCCTGGGGCAACCAGGGCGGGATGCAAATTGCCAAGGATAAGTTTGTCGTTGCTAATCCCGGCCCCCGTTCATTCCCCGAGTGGCATCCCGATCCGTTGCCCAACACGCAATCCGATGGCGACCTGGACGTTACCCTTACCAAATGCTCGTTCGGCGGTTCCGAGGGATTTATGTTTGGCAGCCAAAATATGTCGCCCAAAGACCCTGCGCGCAAAGCGGTTTCAGTCACCCTCCATACTGAGCAAGATGGCAACGTCGTCACCAACTGGCAGCCGGTCCAAATTATTACTTCTGATGCCACCGGCAATTCCATCGGCAACAACGGCTGGAGCAACAGCCGCGACGGCAATGGCGATGCCACGATGAGCTATCAATGGGGTTTATGGCCGGAAGAAAAAGCCTGGAAATTGCGCGTGGAAATGTCCCGCATTGCCGGCTTCACGAACAGTGAGGAGTGGAGCATAACCAATGTACCCGTGCAAAAAGGCGACTGGAATACTTTATGGAATTATAATAACAACAACATGGGCCAAAACCGCCACAGCGATTCTCCTGTGGCCGAAGCCACGCTCAATGGTATCCATTTGAAGATCTATCCGGCCATCCGAATGGGACAAGATTTCGGCAACAACCAAACGATGGGAGGTTTTCATATTGTTGCTGAACCCGATCTTCCCCCGGGCTATCGCATGTCGCTGGTCGAAGCCGATAACGAACAAGGGCGCAAACTTGAAACGTATGGTTTCGGGCCTAATGGCAACGGCAACGGCAATTATGTTTTTCAAATGCCCAATATTCGCAATGCCAAAGCACTCAACCTTACCATCGCCGTCCATCCCAGCCGTTTTGTCGAATTCACCGTGAAACCGGATTTGAAATCCGGCGAGAACTAAAACTCCTGCGAGAAATCTTCCCAAAAAGCCGCTTGCGCTCTGTGGTAGGATGGGTTTGTGCAAGCGGAGCAATTGACATCAGCCCATCGCGGCGCGCCGGCGAACCCGGCCAATCGCTTCGAGAAAATCCATCTCGAACCGGATGAGGACTGGAACCCCGAAGAGGACGTTGCGCCGCGAACGCAATTCCTCGTTGATCACAGTAAAACGGCTATCTCCTACAACGACAGCCCGGATATCGGTTTCAGCGCGAGCCTTAATCCCTATCGTGGCTGCGAACATGGATGCATCTATTGTTACGCGCGCCCGACCCATGAGTACCTCGGCTTTTCCTCCGGACTCGATTTCGAGAGCAAAATCATGGTGAAACTCAACGCGCCTGAACTGTTGCGCGAAGAATTAGCCTCGCCCAAATGGAAGCCGCAGATACTCGTCATGAGCGGAGTAACGGATTGTTATCAGCCCGTGGAGCGGAAATTAAAAATCACCCGCCGCTGTCTGGAAACGCTTCTGGAGTTTCGCAATCCCGTCGCGATGATCACCAAAAACTACCTCGTGACGAGGGATATAGATGTGCTTTCCGAACTGGCGAAGCACCAGTGCGCGAGCGTTTGCCTTTCCATCACGACACTGGACACTGGTTTGCGCAAAGTCATGGAGCCACGCACCTCGCCGCCACAAGCACGCCTAAATGCCATCCGCAAACTGGCGGAAGCCAAAATCCCCGTGGCGGTGAACGTCGCTCCGATTGTTCCCGGCCTGACCGACCACGAAATGCCTGCGATTCTCAAAGCAGCGCACGACGCTGGTGCCACCGCGGCAGGTTTTACTATCGTGCGATTGCCCTATGCCAACGCCCCATTATTCGAAAAGTGGCTGGAAACACATTTTCCCGATCGCAAAGAAAAAGTCCTGAACCGTATCAGATCCATGCGTGGCGGCAAATTATATGACGCGCAATGGGGCAAACGCATGCACGGCGAAGGCATCTTTGCGGAACAAATTGCAACGATGTTTGAAGTCGCGCGACGCAAAGCCGGTTTCAAAGATGACCCGCGCGAACTTTCCATCGCGGGATTTCGCCGCCCCGGCGGCACGCAACTGTCATTCCTCTAACACGATGCAAAATCTTGTCGAAGATTTTCTCCAATATCTGCGCCACGAACGCGGACAGTCGGATAACACAGCCAAAACATACGCTGCCGTCCTGGGCAAATTCATCGCCTGGGCGCAAAAGCAGAATCTTAACGATTGGAAGCAGGTCGAACTAAAACATTTGATGTCTTTCCTGCAGCATGAACGCGACCGCACTTTGGAAACCGAGCCCAAAGATTCCCCTCGTCGGCTAAGCGGCGAAAGTCTTTACCTGGAAATAGCTGCGTTAAGAGCATTTTACAAATTTGCCGAGAACGAAAAACTCCTGCCGCAAAACGCCGCGGAGAATCTCTCCCTCCCTCGCCGCTGGAAACGGCTGCCTAAAGCTCTTACGGACGAAGAAATTCAAAAAATCCTCGCGCCGGGAACCCCGGACAAGTCAGAGAATTTGTGTGATCGTGCCATTCTGGAACTCGCCTACGCGTCCGGTTTGCGCTTAAGCGAATTAAAAAATTTACGACTGGAACAATTACACCTCGAAGCCGGGTTTATCAATGTCATCGGCAAGGGCAACAAAGAACGTGTCGTGCCTGTCGGCAAAAAAGCGGTCGCAGCGCTAACTCGCTACCTGGAAACAGCACGGCCCCAACTAGTGACGCCAAAATCCCCAGCCAGCGTGTTTCTGACCAGGCGCGGCACACCTTTTGCCGCCGTCACCCTTTGGCTGCGGATAAAGAATCACATTCGTCGCGCCGGCATTTCACGTAACATAACGCCCCATATGCTCCGACACAGTTTCGCAACACACTTGCTCGAGCACGGGGCGGATTTGCGGGTCATCCAGGAGCTGCTCGGCCACGCAAACATCAGCACGACGGAAATCTACACCCACGTCGCCGGCAACCGGCTGCGTGAAATTCACAGAAAATTTCATCCGCGAGCCGGTTAACTGGCTCTCTTTCAGCGTCTTACAATTCTATCTTTCTCCGTTTCAGGCATTAAAACTGCTTTTATCGAGGCGTATTTCGTTATTTCACGGGTTTTCTGAGCATTATGGACAAGTCAGATTCAATTCATGGAAACCCCCTTTTTTCAAAAGGGGTGGCGTTCAGGCTTTTTTTTGTCATTGCGATTATGCTGGTAGCGAATGGCGTTCTGGCGCAGTCAAAAAGCGATGCAGACTATAACGTTGAG
>DATJXK010000210.1:0-44349 GCA_035500235.1 Pseudomonadales bacterium
TAGGTCAAATCCGCCAGCCACGGAGATTTGATCCTAGAGGCAATCACCGGGCCAATCCGGTTATAGCCGCGGCGGAAGATACGATGGCTGCGTGGCGCGAAGCTTTGCCACAACATTTCAAACTGCCAAAAGGTGATGAGTTGTTGATTTACCAACCGCCTGCGACCGTTGCGCTCAATCTCAATCTGCCTGCCGACGAACGCCGCATGACCGTTTCCCGCCGCCGTGACAATAAAACAACCACCCGGTTCCTGATTCGGCAATGACGCGTACAGATTGCGTGACCACCACCAGCTCGCCAGCCAAAAAGGCAGAGATGACGCCAACGAAATTAAGTATGTCCTGAAATTGAAGCGCGCCGACTTGATCAATTGCGCCGCGCGAATGGAATACCAGGTCGCAACATAGCCCGGCACCAGCAGCCACACTTTCAAAGGATCGAATCCGAATCCGATGCACACCAACCCAAAGACGAAGCAAATTGATGAAACGATTGCTCCCAGAAAAATTCCAACGACAATCCATCGTGCGGTGCGATTGGCAACCCGAAGGATTTCCAATGCATACAAAGCCGCTGTCGCCAGCAGCACAAGGGGCGTGAGCGCCAGCTTACCGGTGATAAAACAGTCCAGCCAGCCGTAACCGCAGGCACCCTTCCATTCCGGTTCCAAAAAAGAGCTAAACCCAAAAATGAATAAGGGCAGTACGACACCTACAAATGACAAGATCAGGGCGATAAAAAATCGAATCCACGATTTTGCTATCACAGCAGGCGGCAAAGCCAGGGCGAGAAAAATTCCAATTATAATTATTAAAATCATGGAACAATTGGTTTGGGCTGCATCGGAATACAGCTCGATTGATTTCCCAATAGCCGAGCCAGTTCCCATCGGGCTGAGAGATCCATTTGGCGTAGTTCATAATGTCTCTTTTGGTTGAAGGTTAAACTCATACTACTTAGTTAGACGGCATCGGTTTGGTTTCACTCCAATCGCCATTCAAACATTCAAACCAGTGCTGGATGAAGAATTCTTTCTTTTGCGGAAAGAAGGTATCGGACTTGCCCAGGATGGGCCGCAAGGCCGTGGTCATTTGCAGCGCGACCAGCACGAAGATGATAATCCAGACATTGACCCCGGCCTGTGAACGGGCCTGGGTATGCGAAAAACCGTGCTTCAGGAAGCGCACGCCAAAGAAGGTGGCCACGAGCCAAAAAACGACGTGCAACGTGCCCATCCATGACAGTGACTGCGTGGACTGCGAAAAAATCCAGGCCACCGGCGCGAAACCGACGAGGAGGATCGTCATCAGCATGAGCAATCCCGCCAGCAGCCCCAGGACTTCCGCGAGGCGTGCCTTTGAACCGCTTAGGCAGGTAAAAATGTAGAGGCTGGGCAGGCAGATGAAGGCGGAAATCATCAGGCCGCCGGCGATTTTTACCGGCGCCGCCCAAAGTTGCGTGCCGTTGGAAAACGTCCCCACAATGACCCCGTAAACCAGTGCGCAACCTAACGCGATACCTAGCATTTGCGCGATGAGTTTGCCCGCGCCCGGCTGACGCAGTTGATAGAGCAGCCGCAACGGCTGACGCAACAACGCTTCGATGGCGGCGAAAGGGTTGGTTATCGGCACGCGCTCTGCCGGATCGTCGCCGGGAGTCCTGGGTTCGCTGCTCCGTGGCGGTGGGGGCGGCAGCGCGCCGGCGGGTGGGATTAGGGGTGGCACTTGTTCATTCATAGTTTTGGTTTGGTTTTAGTGGGTGAAAATTTGCTGGATGGAACGGAAAATCGTTTCGTAAAAATTCCCGTGAAACGCATCGGCGCGCAGGAATTGGACGGGCAACCGTGGCGAACCGATAAAGGGACGCAAAATCCAGGTAAGTTGTGTGCCGAGAAAAAGATTTCCGCAAAACCACACCGTCAATACGCGCAAGGCAATTCTTCGCGTCGGGCTCCAATGCCGGAGCAGTTCCAACAGGCGGAGGTTCCCCGCGGTGCCCGCCAGGGCAATCACCGCCACGTGCGCCAGAAGGATGAGAGAATAAACCGTTTCGTCCGGCGGGTTCAGGGTCATGGCGGGCGCGTTCCAAATGAGAAACGCCATGACCGGACTGAACGCGCCCAGGATGGCCGAGGTCACGGTGAAGCTCATCAGAATGGCTGAAAACGATTGGCGAAACTGAATATTCAACCCGAGCAATGGCGCCAGCAGGCCGTTGATTAGCGCATTGCCGAACATGACCATCAGAAGGATCAGGGGAAATTTCATCGCGACAAACAGGGCCTGCTGCGGCGCGCGCCACCAGCCCATCGCTGCGCCATAAAACCCGGAACCCAAAATAATAACCGCCACGTGAAGAATGAATCGTTCGGGAACCCATTGCCGCGTCCACGCGGAGATGACTTCCGTTTCGCCGCGGAGCAGTGAACCGATTTCGGAAGGGCCGGGAATTTCAGGTGATGAGGTCACTGGGAAATTCGGGTGTTTAGTTGATTGTAATTTTGACCCATCCTCTCCAAAGAACGCTCAATCTGGCTGATAATTTCATCCGGCGTCGAAGTCCCTGCCGTGACGCCAACGGTGTCCTTGTCGCAAAACCATTCCGCCCGCAAATCGTCGGCGGTTTGGACGTGATGGACACGCCGGCAAAAGCGCGCGCAGGTCGCCGCCAGTTCGTGGGTGTTGTTGCTGTGCACGCCGCCGATGACTACGACCACATCGCATTTCTGCGCCAGCTCGATCGCCGCGTATTGCCGTTGTTTGGTGGGCTGGCAAACAGTGTCCACGAATTGCACTTCAGAATAAGGAAACCGATCACGTATGAGCTGGACGAGCCGGCGGACTTTTTCGATGGGCTGCGTCGTTTGGGAAATGATCCCGAATTGCGGCCAGTAGGAAAGCCGGGCAACGTCCTCGTCCGAGAGCACAACGTCGAACATCTCCAAATCTTCAGTCAAGCCAAGCACTTCCACGTGGCCGCGCTTGCCGATAATGACCGGGTAAAAACCGTCGCGCACGAGTTTGGCCAGGCTGCGATGAGCGGCGTGGACCAGCGGGCAAGTTGCTTCCAACACCTTCAACCCGCGGTCGCGAGCCGCCGCCAGCTTGCGTTCCGACGCCCCGTGCGCGGTAATCATGACCGTCTGTGTCGGCACCGCTGCGGCGGTTTGTTCAATGCTCACTCCCCGGGCCCGCAGTTCGGCCAGCACGGTTTCGTTGTGGACTAAATCCCCCAGGATGGTCAGCGGCTCGCGTTGGGCGGTGGCAAACGCCGCCTTGATGGCATCCCTAACCCCAAAGCACATGCCCAAATGTTCTGCGCGGATTATTTTCATATTCACACCTGATTTTGAATAAACTTTGTGATACAAAGTAAAAGACCGTGACCATGACAGTTTGTTCAAAGAATTATTTATTTTTGTTTTGGCGGACGATTTTCTCCAGCAAATCAATGTATTCCGTGAAGGCCTTGCGGCCCGCCGCCGTCAGGGTGCAGGTGGTGAGCGGACGCCGGTTTTGATAGGATTTGGCCACAGAAACATAACCTTCCTGCTGCAGAGCCTTAATATGCGTCGTGAGGTTACCGTCGGTCATGCCCAGGGCGTCACGCAGCTCGGTAAAGGACAATTCCGGCGCGGCGGCGAGCATGGACATGATCGCCAGCCGCCCTTTCTCGTGAATGACACGGTCGAGCTGTAAGAAAGGTTCCGGATTCACGCCGCATTCTTTCCTTTTTCCGTCAGATACAAATACGCGCCGTAAACCAAATGCAGCACGCCGAAGAAAAAGCCCATGAGCCAATGCCCACTGATATTAATTTTGATATAACCAAAGGCGACGAGCCCCAAGGCCAGGGAGACCAAAATAATGTATATCCAACCGAACCATTTCAATCCCCGTGGTATAAAAAACCCGGCTGAATGCAGGGCGCAACCATAAAAGAGGGCCCATAAATACGGCAAAATTTCAGCCAGACCCGTTAACGAAAAAATAATTCCTAAAAATAAACCCGCTGCCAGCGGAGGCAATAACGTTTGGGCCACGCGGCGCGTGGGAGGGGACCAGAACGGTTCGTCGTCTTTAAGTGCCTGCCGCCGAACAATCAAAAATGCCCCGGCAACGGCAACGACCGCTGCGCTCAACCAAACCAAACCAAAAATTTGGGATCGCTCAAAATGGAAAAAAAGCCCGGCTGCCGCTGTCAAAACGCCAATCACACCGGCATAAATAACAATTGGCGCGAGCGCCCGGCGATAGAGTGTGGAGCGCTCCATAAGCGTGCGAATGGTCTGTAAGTTTTCTTCCGCCCAATTGGTTTGCATATAGTGACTTTGCATTACAAAGCGACATTTATCAAGGGGCAACTTGCCGGTGTTAATAACTGAAACTTTTGCCAAAGGAAAAACTCCGCTAACTTCACCGCATGCCGCCGATGAAAAAGAATTTTGCCCAGGGCCGCGCGCGCGCGCGCGTGCTCGCGCAGTGGCGTGGCGTGGACCTGGAGCCCATGGAAAAGGCCAAGGCCATTCGCGCCCGCGGCGCGGAGCAGGTGGTCTCCAATGTGTTGGGCAATTTGAAGATGGATTCGCGGCGCGCGGAAATTGAAATCGTCAAAGTCTGGAATTCCCTCATTGATCCCAACATTGTGGCCCATGCCCAGCCGGCGAACCTGCGGAACGGGACGTTATTTGTGAATGTGGATAGCAGTGCGTGGCTGGCGGAAATCGTGCGCTATCGCCGCAAGGAAATCCTGGACCGCCTGCAATTCAGCTTTGGCAAAACTTACATCCAGAAAATATCTTTCCGGATAGGATAGAGAAGAGTTTTAACCCGCTTAGGCCATCTCTTTCATCTGCTTCGGTGTCAGCAGCCAAACGAGTTGGGCGCATTTTCCAGGATGCAGTTTGTCCACGTCCAACTTGCACAGGCCGCCCTTCTTAAAGTCAATCGCTACTTCTTCTTCCCCCGAGGTGAGCCATGAAATCAGCCGGCTCAAATACGGCTCGTGCCCGACGAGCAATAATTTTTTGGGCACGGGCTTGAGCACGGCAATTTCGCCAATCACCATGGCAGGGTCATTTTCATATTTCAACGAGTCGGAAAGCTTGAGTCGCTTTTTCAGTTTCAATTCCTCGGCCACAATTTCGGCTGTCCGCCTGGCGCGCTCGTAGGGACTGGACAGGATAAGATCGAAACGCAATTTCATCCTGCGCATCGCTCCCGCGGATTTTCGCAGTTGACGTTTGCCCTTAGCCGTCAACGGCCGTTCGGAATCATTTTCAAAGCCTTTCGTCCCCCGCTCCACTGCAATTCCATGCCGCAATATGAAGATTTCCATGCCCAAAACCTACCGGAGAACGGCCTAAAGTAAATACCGGCGCGTAAATTCCTCGCCGGGGAGGTCTTAGCATCAAAAATGTAACATTTTTGGTTTTGGATTTAACGCCAGCGTTTTCTATTTTATTACCAATAGATGAACCCCGTTCGTCGCGCTGTCATTGATGTCGGAACCAATTCCGTCAAGCTGCTTATTGCGGACGTGCAGGGTGGAAGCGCCCGGCCCGTCGTCGAAGAGAGCGTCCAAACGCGCCTGGGAAAAAATTTCTACGACACCCACCGTTTACAGCCGGATGCGATCGCGCAAACGGCCAGCGCTGTCGCTGAATTCGCAAAAGTGGCGCGGGAAAAAAACGCCGGCTCCATCCGCGTCTTCGCCACGAGCGCGGCCCGCGATGCGGTGAACCCGGACGATTTGCTTTCGGCGATTGAAAAAGCGTCCAACTTGAAAGTGGAAATCATTTCCGGCGAACAGGAAGCGGAGTGGGCGTTCCAGGGCGCGACCACAGGAACAGATTTTGCCAAAACTCCCATGCTGTTGCTGGACGTGGGCGGCGGCAGTTCGGAATTTATCGTAGGCCACGGCGGGCATAAAAGTTTTGCGCGCAGTTTTGCCATTGGCACCGTCCGGCTCATGGAAAAATTCCCACATGCCGATCCCCCGACACCGGAAGAATTTGCCAAATGCCGGGACTGGGTGGAAAAATTTTTACAGCGGGAAGTGCGCCCGGAACTGGAACCAGTTTTGCAGCGCGAAAAGAAATCCGGGGAAGTCCAGCTGGCCGGCACTGGCGGCACTTCCACCATCCTCGCGCGGATGAAATTGAAGACAGATCAATACGACCGCGACCGGATTGAAGC
The DNA here is from genome assembly GCA_035500235.1 of Pseudomonadales bacterium. Classification (GTDB taxonomy): domain Bacteria; phylum Verrucomicrobiota; class Verrucomicrobiia; order Limisphaerales; family UBA11358; genus UBA11358. Next base: position 6,199 of record DATJXK010000210.1, read on the forward strand.
TTCGCGCCTGAGCCTGAAACAAGTGCGGCGGCTCCTGGAGACCTTATGGACACTGCCGCTCGCGCAGCGCAAAGAGCTTTCCGGCCTGCCCAAGTCACGGGCCGATGTGATTTTGCCGGGGGTTTTGATTTACGCTTCGGTGATGGAACAATTCGGCTTTGCGGAGCTGCGCGTCAGTACGCGGGGTTTGCGATTTGCGGCGGTCATGGCGTCGGACACCCCGGCGGCGATTCATCTCGCGCCCATCCTGGACGTCCGGTGAATTGTGAACAATTTCAATAATTTCATTTCGACCTGTTGAAAATTTCCGCCTAGAGTTTCGGCAATGGCCGACGCCGAATCCCAACTCACGCCCATGATGGCGCAATATCGCCGCATCAAAGGCGAATTGCCCAAAGACGCCCTCCTGCTCTTTCGCCTCGGTGATTTCTACGAGATGTTTTTTGAAGATGCCCAGGCCGGCGCGCAAATCCTGAACCTCGCGCTCACCGCGCGCAATGGCATACCCATGTGCGGTTTGCCGTTCCACGCCGCAAACGGATACATCGGAAAAATCCTTCGCGCGGGGCGCAAAGTGGCCATTTGCGAACAACTTGAAGACGCGCGCCCGGGCAAACTCGTCAAACGCGAGGTCACGCAAATCCTTTCGCCGGGCACGCATTTTGATGAACGGATGCTGACCGCAGAGAAAAATAATTTTCTCGCGGCGATTTCTCCCCAGGGAAAAAGCTTCGGCCTCGCGCTGGTGGATTTAACAACGGGAGAATTTTCGACGACTGAACTGGAAGACGAGGCGGCCCTGCTGGCTGAGCTGGAACGGCTGCGCCCGGCGGAAATTATTTTTCCCGCCGAAAAGACGTTTGTTCGCGACGCGCTGCGGGATTCCTTCAAAATCCTGAACGGCTACGACGACTGGACGTTTGCCCCGGAAACCGCCGTGTTCACTGTGCGCGAACATTTCAAGGTGGCGTCGCTCGACGGTTTTGGCCTGAAAGAAAAAATCGCCGCCGTGGGCGCGGCCGGCGGGGCACTGCATTACCTAACGCAACATTTGCGGCGCGACGCCCAGAATCTGACGCGCATTTCGTTTTATCAGCGCTCTGATTATCTCACCCTCGATTATACAACATTGCGGCATTTGGAAATTCTTGAGCCGCTTCGCCATGACGCACCGCGGAATTCCTCGCTCTACGGCGCCATTAATAAAACGGTCACGCCCATGGGCGCGCGTCTTTTGCGCAACTGGCTTTCACAACCGCTCTCGGCGGTTGAACCGATTCGCCAGCGCCAGGGCGCCGTCCAACGGTTTATGGAAGATTCCATGGCGCTGGAAAACTTTCGCACGCAACTCGCTAATGTCCGTGATTTGGAACGAACGATTGGCCGCTTGAGTTCCGGCAGCGGCAATGCCCGCGATTTAGCTGCCCTGCGCGTCGCCCTGCAGCAAATTCCGAATCTAAAACAAACGCTTTCGAATTTGGATAGCACGGATACGCCATCACCGCTAATAAAGGAAGAATCCCATTCTCCTGCGCGCCGTTTAGTGGAAGATTTAAATTCACAGATTTCCGAATTACCCGCACTGGTCGAAACGATTTCCCGGGCCATTGTGGATGAACCGCCGCTGGCCATTAAAGAAGGCGGCATGATTCGCGATGGTTTCGACGCTGCGCTCGATGAATTGCGCGACGCCATGCGCGGGGGCAAGGATTGGATCGCAAAATTGCAGCAGCAGGAAATCGAAAAGACCGGTATTGGTTCACTGAAAGTCCGCTTCAATTCGGTGTTTGGTTACTACATCGAAGTCACCAAAACCAACCTGGATAAGGTTCCACCACAATACATCCGCAAACAGACCGTCGCCAATGGCGAGCGGTTCATCACGCCCGAACTGAAAGAGATGGAAGGCAAAATCCTGGGTGCGGAGGAACGCGCCTTGAAACTGGAATATGAATTATTCCAGCGCGTCCGCGAAACTGTCCTGGGCAACCTGAAGGAAATCCAGCAAACGGCAGGCGCCCTGGCGCAACTGGACGTGCTTGGATCTTTTGCGGAAATCGCGCGGCTGAATGTTTATTGCTGTCCGCAAATTTCGAACGAGGGCGTTTTACAAATCCGCGACGGGCGTCATCCTGTGCTTGAAGGAAATTTAAACGAGGAGCGCTTTGTACCGAACGACACCGCCTTGAGTTCTGGCAAAGCCGATTCCGCCCCTGCGGAAGAATTCCCGCAAATCGCGCTCATTACCGGTCCCAACATGGCCGGCAAATCCACGTACATTCGCCAGGTCGCGCTTCTCACATTGCTCGCACATACGGGCAGCTTTGTGCCCGCCGCGGAAGCGCGGATTGATTTGGTGGATCGCATTTTTACCCGCATCGGCGCGAGTGATGACCTTGCGCGCGGCCAAAGCACGTTCATGGTCGAGATGACGGAGACCGCGAATATTTTGAACAACGCCACCCCACGCAGCCTGATTGTGCTCGATGAAATTGGCCGGGGCACGAGCACCTTCGATGGTCTTTCACTGGCCTGGAGCATCGTGGAACACTTGCACCATCAAGTGGGGGCGAAGACCCTATTCGCAACGCATTATCACGAATTAACCGAGCTGTCCGCGCGTTTGCCACGGCTGAAGAATTTCAATGTGGCCGTGCGCGAGTGGCGCGACCAAATCGTTTTCCTGCGCAAAATTGTCACTGGCGGCACAGACAAAAGCTACGGCATCCAAGTCGCCCGGCTGGCGGGAGTTCCCAAACCGGTGCTCGAGCGCGCGAAGGAAATCCTTCGCAATCTTGAAGAGTCCGAGCTGACGCCGGAGGGAAATGTCCGCGCGCGCCGCAACCATGACCGTGATAAATTGAAAATCCTCGCGCCGCCGCCGCAAATGGATTTATTCGGCTGACACTGTTTTGGCGCTGAGGACACGATATTGATGCGTCCATGGATCAATCCGGCAGGCGGCCTGGTAATCGCAATATTCGCACGGGGTTTCCTGGCCTTTGCGGTACGGGTCCAAATGCGCTATGCCCGAGAAAATTTCATTCCCAATGCGACGCAGTTGCCCTTCTACACGATCTAACAACGCCTCGAAGTCCGCACGCGGCATCGCCTCGGCCATGCCTTTGTGCAATGAACCATCCTGGTTGCGCCGGTAATAGAACTGGTCTTCCGCGCCGATGGAATCCAGTTTGCCCAGCGCGCCGGAATCGAAGCGTCCGGTGTGGCGATACGCCGCGCGCCGCGATTCATCCGCGCTGCCCAGGATTTCGCCGCGCGTCCGGCCATTTTCAAATTGGCCGCGCAGGCTGACATAGAAAACGCCTGCTGGAATCAGGTTTTTCACGCCAAACAATTGGTCCGCATTCTTGAAATGCCGCAGCGAGTTTAAGTAAGCGGCCAATTGCAGTTGAATACCATGCTCGATGAGCACGGCTTCCAGTTTTTTGCCGCTGGATTTGTAGTCCAAGACGGCCGCCCAGGCGTTTTCGCCATCCTTGCAAATATCAATCCGGTCAATCCGGCCGCGCAACGCCAGCTTGTGACCGCCGTCCAAATTAATTTCCCACGCCGGCATCATTGAATCCTCTTCGCCGAAGTCCAGTTCCACTGCAGCCGGGTCAAATTGATACTGGCTGCGCATCCACGAGACAATCACTTCGACGAAGTCCTGCAGCGACTCCGCCATGGTGCGCGCGGCAAATTTGGTTTGCGGCGTGTCGCGCAACAAGCCCCCGCGAAAGTCCGCGGCTTTGGTGGCGGCGATCTGCCCGATGCGGTCGCGCGCCTGCGGCGGCGTCAAATCCCGCCAGCGCTTGTTTTCGGCGACGAGCTGCTTATGAAATTCTTCCAGGACATCGTGCTGGAATGTGCCGCGTTCACGAGGATCCAGTTCAAAAAGTTTCCGCTCTCCCGCGCGCAAACCCGAACGGATAAAAAATTTAAACGGACATTGCGCAAATTCTTCGAGGCGGCTGACCGATGTTTTCAGGACCGGGCCATAAAGCTTTTCCGCCATCGTCGCCGAGAGATTTTCCTTCGGATCCGGCTCGCGCAGTGCGCCTAAACTGTCCATCAATTGGGAAATGGATGGGGATGACGCAAGGAATTTGAAATTCTTCTCCTGTCCCGCGCTTTGGATTTCAACCAGGGTTGGAATCAGTTCATTGACGTTTTCAATTTTTTCCCATTCGATTTGGCCATTGAAATCTTCAACGGACAACTTCGGGAAGATGTGCTTTAAGCGCGACATGAATGGCGAAGGATTCAAAGGGCTGCCGCCGGCGTCAGTACGCGAAAAGGTCACGGCGAGCTGCGCGCTGGACCGTGTGAAAGCGATGTAACCGTAGTAACGCTCGCGCGCGAGGCGTTCGCGCAAATCGGCGCCCAGCGAAACGATGTGGTTCAATTCATCCCGATCGGAGTCGGTCAAAATCGCAGGGGACGCCGGGGCGGCGGGGAAAACCGTTTCGTTGGCGCCCATGACCAGGCAGAACTTCAGCTCCGGGTTGCGCGCGCGGTCCACCGCGCCGATGAGCACTTCGTCCAATGCAGGGGGAATCACACCCACCGTCAGATTTGCTAAACCCGCTTCCAAAACCGGCAACCAATCGCGTAAAGTCATCGTCGTGTTAGCAAACGCCAGCTTTACGTTGTCGAGCCACGAATTCATTTGCTCCAAGACTGTCGCATGCACTGCGGGCTGCCGGCTGTCCGCTTCCGCATTCGCAGCAGTCCAGCGTTCGAGCGTTTCTTCCACCAGCAAATCTTCCCAAAGTTGCTGCAAGGATTCCGCCAGTTGTTTTCCGGTTGGTTGAAACTTCGCCCCGGCTAATCGCGTGTAAAAGATTTCAAAGGGCGGCACGATCTTCTGGCGTAATCGTTCCATGGATTTTTCCAGTACAGCGTCATCGGGGATTTGGATGGCTTCGCGCCATTTTTTCCCCTGCCAGCCGTGGGCCAGCGCCTCGTTTTCCAGGCGGTCAATGTCCGATTCTTCAGCAGGGCAAAAACCGGTCTTAAGTGCCGCGAACCAATCCTCGTGCCGCCAGTCAAAAGCCACGGTGCGCAGCGCGTTGCGGGTCAATTCCGCCAGCGGGTGATGCGCGATGCCTTCGCGGCGGTCCAGGAAAAAGGGTATCCCGTAATGACGGAAGGTGCGCGCGAAGGATTTATGATAAGGATCGAGGTTGCGGACCAACACCGCGCAGTCGCGGAACCGATTACCGGCGCGCACAGATTTCAAGATTTCGCGTGCGGCGAAAACCGCCTCGGTCTCAGGATTTGGACAGGCAATGACCCGCAAGGCCGGCGCCGTATTACCGTTGGATTTACCGCCGTCCTCCCATCGCGCTTCCAAGTCACACAAGACTGGACTTTGTGCGAACCGGTTCTTCCCGGGATCGCGCCGAAGGATTTCAAACTCGACCTTACAATCGGGCATACGTTCCATTCGCTGCCGGCATTGCTGGAAGGTTTTGCCGACGGCGCTCCAGATCGAGAGCCAGGAAGTGTCTTTGGATTCATCGAGACAAAACGCGAGCGTCGCGTGTTCGCAAAACGGCACGGCGGCGGCGAGCAAATCCAATTCCTGCGGGGTCATTTCCGCAAAGCCATCCAGCCAGAGTGCGGAGAAGTGCAAGGCGGGATTTTTGGAATTGGCGCGGAGCATTGCCGTGGCTGCGTCTAGCAGGCGGTTGGCGTCCTGCAGTTTATTTTCCTCCAGCCAGGCGGAATAACGTTCGTGCAACAGCGCCAGGTCACGGAGTTTGTCGCGCAGTTCAGTGCGCAGGTTTTGGTTTTCGGCGATGGCGCGCAGCCTGGGCGGCGATAGTTGATGCTGCTGAAACTCGTTCAATAACCGGCTGACTTCCTGCGCAAAGCCTGAACGCCGGGCGCTGCCGCGAAAGAGTTTTAGCTCGTTCTCATGCCGGAGGAGCAGCGCCCGCAAAACCATGACGCGGCCTTCATCGCTCAAAAATTCGGGCAAGGGAGCATTTAGTTTTTCAAAGATGAAACGCGCGAGCCGTTCGAAAGACAAAATTTGCAGCCGCGCATAACCGTGGAGCGAGGGGTCGGCGAGCAACTGGCGTTCGAGCTGGAAGGTGGCCTGCTTGGGCGCGATGAAAATCAGCGGCGGGCCGAGAGGCGCGGCGCGCAGGGCGTCGCGGATTTCCGACAGGCAGCGATAAGTCTTGCCGCTGCCGGCCGGGCCGGAAAGAAAGCGCACGTGCACACCAACGTTTTAACGCAAACGAAGACTGAAAATCAATGACAGCCGCAGCCGCCACCGCCGCAGCGATGGCCGCCGCCACCACTCATCTTGCCGGACGGAGCCGTGCCGGCGGGGCCAGTGGAGGCAAAGGTGGAAAACTTCTTCGACAGCTTTTTCGAACCGCAATGCGGGCATTCGGAATTCTTCCAATCGCTGGAGCGGACCAGCAGCTCGCTATCTTCTCCGCACTTTTCACAATGAAATTCGTATATCGGCATAAAAAAATTTTAATGCAAAGCATTGATCGCGATAAGAAGAAACATCAGGCCAACACCCGCGAAAATAGCCAGCGTTGTTTTATTGGAAACTTTTTGAGATTTGTCACCCAAATTATTCTCCCGAAAGAGGGCGTAAAGCAGCAACGGACCAATCGAAAGTTGCAGGACAATAAAAGTGAACAGCAATAAGCCTGAATGAAAACGTAGTGATATTAGCCTAAGGATCGAGGCCAGGACATATATGCCCAATATCAACTTAAGAATTTTTTCCGTCTTCACACTTCTTTTATAGCCGATTAGGCCTTTGCTTTCAACCGCCAACATCTCTGACTAAATGTATATATTGCGGGAAAGGCTTAACATCCTTAACATTGTTGATTCTCAAGTACTTAAGGCTTAACACTATCCTTAACAAGGCGGGAAGCATCCTTAACATCGCTGATAGCCAACGACTTAAGGCATAACATTAACGTTAACCGTCGCTGTGCAGCTCGAACGATCGGCGGGCTACGACGTAGGAAACGATGGAAACGACCGCGATTTCGGCCATTAATCCAAAGACCGCAGCGCAAAATAAAATGGCGTTGTTGAAGATTCCGCAATTCTCCAAAAGCAGGACTAGAATCATTCCCGGCAGGCATAAGACATGGCCGATGCCGGCTAAAGCGGGAAGTTGCCACCAGCTCTGCTGCCAGCCCGGTTCGGGCCGCACCGGCCATGCCAGGCCTTGAAAGAGCGTGAACGCCAGCAGCACACCAACGGAGATGGCAACGTATCGCGGTGCTTTCATAGTGGCCTCTATGCTATACGACCGGGCGAGGCTGATTTCGTTTTGATAATTTCAGAGTTTTCCGCAATGCGAAATGGCTTGACATTCTGTACGGCAGAGAGAAGATAGCCACCAAGGGCTCAAGGGAAAATCTAGGTTCAGACAGAATGCGTATGATATATCGAATCAGAGGGATTTTCATGGGTTTGGTATTACCTGCGATCCTGGTTTTTATTTCGACGGCCTTTCCGGCGAAGGCGCAGCTCTTTACATCCACCGGGCCGATCAACTTTACCAATGGCGTAGCGGCGGCGGTTCCTTACCCGGCGCTGATCTACGTGGGCACCAACGGCGCGGCTTCGCTGCCCGGGACCGTCCAGACGGTCGCCGTGACCCTCAATAACTTCAACAGCAAGGTGGTTGGGGACGTGAGTGTTATGCTCGAGGCTCCCAACGGGGCTGCCTTTGAAATCATGTCGGGCGCCGGCGGAACTACGGCCTTCTCGACAGGTAATCTCACGATCAGCGATAGCGGCACCCCCCTTATGCCGATGTCGCTATTTAGTTCCGGGACCTATAAACCCACGGTTTACCCTTGCGGCGATATCTACCCTTCGCCCGCACCGGCGGTCTATCGTGCCGCACCGACGTGCGGCACGTATACTTTTGCGAACATATTCGGCGGGCTTAACCCGAACGGAACCTGGCAGTTGTTTGTGGCCAATCAATCACTGGGCGCGTCGGGTTCATGTTTAAATGGCTGGTCGCTGGGTTTTACCATCAATCCTCCCGCGCTCTCGGTCACTTGCAGGCACGCCGGTAGTTTTTGCCAGGGCGAGACCGGGGCCCAATATTCTATCGTCGTCACCAATGCCGGTCCCGGACCCACCGGTGGAAGTACGCCCGCGATGGTGGTTGACACTTTCCCCACGGGCCTAATGCCAATCGATGCCGAGGGCGCCGGCTGGAGTTTTGTCATTTCCGGCCAGACCGTGACCGGCACCGAGACTAACCTAACGGCGGCAGGAACTGCTTATCCAATGATTACCCTGACGGCCGATGTGGCCACCAACGCGCCGGGCAGTTTGATAAACAGCGTCACCCTTACCGGCAGCAGTGACGGGACTCATACCGCCAACGATCCTACCATGGTCAATCCGCTCAATTCCACCATCACGCTATCGCCCGCAAACCCGGTGATAAACTCGAGCGGTAACCAGGCCAGCGCCCCGGCGGGAGCCTCCTCTTATTCGTGGACCATCACGAACGGGGTGATCACCAGCGCGAGCGATCTCCAGAATATTACCTATACTGCAGGATCATCCGGCAGCGTCGGTTTGACCGTTCTCATCAGCAATCCGGGCGGTTGCACAGCCGTCAATTCCGTCAGTGCACTTTTAAGCACCGCGATGGCCCAAGCCCAATTGATTGACGTCGAGTTTAATACCAACAACCTTTTCAGCAGTGGTGGCGGCTATCTGCATGGCCCGGCGATGACCGGTGCGGCGGTCCTGGGACAAGCAGGTGACCAATGGAATAATATCCAAGTCAGCAGCGGCAGTGGGATTCCTTTAATCTATGCCAGTGGCAGTAATTCCCCGGCGGCGATGACGTTCACCTCCGCGGGTGGCTATAATGTGTACGGCTATAGCGGGACAACTCCTTTCAAGGGCACTCCCTATGAAGCGCTGATGGAAAATTATCTCTATAATGGAAGACTGGGCACCTTTGCTTCGCAAACGATTACCTTGTCCGGCCTGCCGACAAACTCAATGTGCAACCTGGTCCTGTATAGCGCCGCGGATACCGCGGGGGCGGGCCGAACAACCTTTTTTACCGTGAATGGCAACACCCTGAGCAGCACGTGGAATGGCACCAGCAGTACATTGATCGCCGGTACAAATTATGTCGAGTTCGCGTCCGCCTTGTCGGATGGTGCGGGGAACCTCGTCATTACCTGGAATGGAAACGGCACTACGGAAGGAGATATCAATGGGCTTCAAATCCAGGTCACCAACCAGATCCCGCCTGCCAACTCGCCCAATGTGATTGTGGACTGGGATGACGTGCACCAGAGAATTGATGGTTTTGGCGGTTCGTCGGCGTTCACGGGCTTTATCTGGACTTCGGCGCAGGCGGACATGTTTTTTTCTACCAGCAATGGCATAGGCCTCTCCCTTCTGCGCAGCCAAATCCAGCCCGGCGGTTTTGCCAATGCAGGTGAGATTGGGTTGATGCAGATGGCCCAGGCGCGAGGCGCGACCATCTGGAGCTCGCCCTGGACTCCCCCGGCTTCGTTCAAGGATAACGACTCGGTCAACAGCGGCGATTTTGTCTCCGCCAATAACCAGGCTTACGCGAATCAACTGGCCGGTTACGTCGCCACCATGAAGAACGTCTACGGTGTCAACATCTACGCGGTATCCATCCAAAACGAACCCGATGTGGCTGCCAGCTATGCATCGTGCCTTTGGACCGCGCAACAGATCCACGATTTTGTCCCTTATTTGTCCGGGGCGCTGGCCGCCAGCAATGTACCGGCCACAAAAATCATGCTGCCGGAAGATGAACATTGGCAAACGAACTATTACCTGGTTGCGATGAGTGATCCATCAGTCGCCGCCGAGGTTGGCATCATTGCCGACCACAATTATGACGGCCCGAATTTCCAGACGGGCGCCACCACGCCCCCAGCGGCGTTGCCGCCCTATGGAAAATCATTGTGGGAAACCGAGGTGAGCACAGGGGATGCTTATGATGGAAGCATCAGCAATGGGATTTATTGGGCCGGGCGGATTCATCAATTCATGACCGTGGCCCAGGCCAACGCCTGGCATTATTGGTGGTTGATTTCATTGAATCCGGACAACGAAGGGCTGACGGACAACGCCGGCAATCCAGCCAAACGCATGTATGCGCTGGGCCAGTTCAGCCGGTTCGTGCGGCCGGGCTATTATCGAATGGGTGTGAATAGCAGCGTGGCGGCGCTGATTAGCGCCTACCACGACTCAAGTTCCCCAAACTTTGCCATTGTCGCCATCAACACCAACAACGTGGATCTCACCAACCAAATCTTCGGGCTGGCCAATTTCCCCTCCGCCAATTTTGTGACGCCCTGGGTCACTTCCGCCAGCTTTTCCCTGGCAAGCCAACCGTCCGTGAGCATCACCAACGGGACATTCGCTTACACGCTGCCGGCCATGAGCATTGTCACCTTTGTCAGTCCGCCGCCGCCGCAATTGGGCATCAGCCGGGCCGGGCCGGGCAGCGCCACAATTTTCTGGCCCGGCACATGGAATTTTATTCTCCAGACCAATAGGAATCTTGCGTCCACCAGTTGGAGCAATTTTAACGGGAGCATCGCGGCGTCCAACGGCACCAACAGCGTTACCATCACACCACCCACGGGTAACTTGTTTTTCCGCCTGAAGCAGTAACTTACCATTTGGCATAGACGTATTGGAAATTTCGTAGTTTCCCCCTGCCAATCATTTCGCTTAATCTTTGTTCATGACACAATTGCAACAGGCGATTGAAGAATCCATCGCCACCCTGCGCAATCTCGCAGGCCTGGAAGAACCGCTCGCGCGCGCGGCTCAAATGGTCCTGGATTGCCTCACGTCCGGACACAAGCTGCTGGTGTGCGGCAATGGTGGCAGCGCCTCGGACGCCACGCACCTGGCCACGGAATTTCTGTGCCGTTTTCGCGATGATCGCCGCCCCTATCCGGCCATTTCTCTCACCGCCAACGGTGAATACATGACGGCGGTCTGCAATGATTACAGTGCCGACGAAATTTTCGCGCGCCAAATCTGGGGCCTCGGCGATAAAGGCGACGTGCTCATCGCGCTCACCACCAGTGGCAAATCTAAAAACATCCTGCGTGCCCTGGAAGAAGCTAAACGCAAGGGCCTCCAAAGCATCTGCTTCCTTGGCCGCGATGGCGGTTTTACGAAAGGCGCGGCGACGATTGATTTGATTGTGCTGGGAAATGTTACCGCGCGGATCCAGGAAGGGCAGAAACTCCTCATTCATGCCCTGTGTGAGATGGTGGAGGAAAAGCTGCCGAAGAAATAGGTTTCTCTACGGGATCAATAATACTGTGGCCGCGGATGAGATGCGCGCTTCGCGCGGCTTCGCCAATGGTGGCCGTTGTTGGGGACTAAGAACCCAGGGCGGCGCTCGCAGACTCGCTTGCCCTGGGCTATTATCTGTCACCCCTACGGGGTTTTGATTCAGCGGCTGCGCCGGATGTTTTTTTGAGGTCAGAACCAACCAAACCTGGCTACAGTATTTCCTCAAAACGCTCTAGTCCCCACCGCCATCATAGCAACTCATGCCCCCGTCATCGTTGGTGGCGGAAGCGTTGTAGGTAACCATCGCAGCCACAAAGAACCAAACAATCAGCCCGAGCGCAGCGCAAATGATTCCGAGGGTCCGATAGGGCGCGGCGGCATTCCAAAACCGCTTTTCACGGACACGTGCCCGGCCCCCCATCCATAAGGCCATGACGGCGAAGGGGATCCCGATGCCCGGCAAAAGACCCAGCAAGCCATAGACAAAGCATCGCTCGGAGCTTTGGAGCATGACGATTTTTTCCGTCGCGTCGTTTTTCATTTTGGATTCGAGCTGGTTACCATCGGAGCCGGGGCCGAAGCGGCATGGGCGGGCGCGCCATTGAGACGCTTGATTTGTTGCTGTTCCACAAACTTTACCTCGCGGTGCAAACGGATGAGCGCCGCGCTTTCGGCGGCGGTCAGCAACACCATAATGGTTAGCAAGGTGACAAACACGATGGTCGCCATGCCTTCCTGCCGCCGGAGATTTCTTTGACGTAGAATTTTCATAATGTTTTTTGGGCCGCCTCAAAGGTAAATAACAGCGGCAAAAGGGTGTCTTTGCGGCGCTGGGCCATTTCCAATTCCCAACGCCAGGCCTGCACGCCGCCACGCTGGTCCGAGGTCATTTCCGAGGATACGACCCGGGGGAGGAGCAGCGCAGAAAAGCCACCGGAGCCGGCCTGCCTGCGCACTTCACCGTTATTAAAACGATAAACAATTTCCTCTTTGTCTTCAGGAATCGTGACCACAGTACCGGACGTGGTCTTTTCAACGCGGATGGTTCCACTGGCGGCCCGCACGTCTGCGCGCCAGCGCTCACCGGCCTGCAAAGCGGCGTCGATATTATCCGTCGCTGAAATCAACGCTTTGGAATGATCCCAGCACAAATAAAATGTGCCCATGGCCACGGCCGAGAGAATTAAAAAAACTGCGATATAGCTGATGCATTCCACCAGCGTGATTCCCGCCTGTCGTTTCGCGCGCGCTATGTTATTTCGGATTTTCATGGGATGGTCACCTCACGAACGACAGCGCCGATGCCCCGGCGCTTGTCCGGCTGCCATTCCAACTGCAAATGATGGGCCGTTTTCGTCAGCACAAAATGCCCGGACGGCAGGTTGGCTGCCGCGCGGGAATGCACCGTATACGTGCTCGAGCCGTCGGGGAAATTTTTCCAATCGCCGGCCGCGAGGATTTCCATTTCGCCGTCCACGACTTCGTCCGCGACGGCCCGGTAATAATCCGCCCGGAACGCTGCATGCTCTTTCGTCAGCGAAAATGCCAGTGGCATGATGGCCACCGCCAGGATGAGCATCGCCATCGCCAGGTCTATTTCCAAAACGCCGCGCTGCGATTTGCCAAATTTACAGGTTTTTATTTTCACTTGGATAATTGCGCATGCAAAACATCAATCAGGATGCCGAACATCGCCGTGGCAATGAGGCCAACAAAAACACCATTTAAAATCACAAGGCCCGTCGTAATCACGTGGGCCGTGGCTTCCTCCTGCTGAAACGCTTTGGCGTCGAGCGCCTCGTGCCAGCCGCGCAACGCCTGCAAAAAGCCGCCACGGGCATGCGCGGCATTGGCCAGACGCCAGTGAAATTCCCCGGCGTTGTCAAACACCCGCACGGCATCAGCCAGCTTCGCACCCTGTTGCAGTGCGGCAATGACCCGCGCGGCGCGTTGGCGGCAAATCTCATTGGCCGTGCACTCCCCGGCCAGCCGGACGGCTTCCGCTTCCGGCACGCCGCCGTCCAGCAGCACGGTCAGCATCGCCGAAAAGGTCCGTTGCAACCGTTTGCGCTTCCATGGGACACGCCAGGCCACCCAATCGACCACGGGCAGGCCTTTGAATTGAAAACGCCGGACAAATCCCGGCCCACCCAGATAAGCGATTGTCGCGATGATCAGCAGGAGGGTAATAGCCAGTTCCACCAGCATCAATCCGTTGGCATTGGCAAAAACGAAGACCGTCTCCGGCCATAATTTTATATCCATTCCCGCCGCCACATCCCTGAACCGGGGAACGATAAAGATGGTGGTGAGCATGACCACTGCAACAAACGCCGGCGAAAAAAAGAAAACTACGAGGAACATGTAATGCACCGCGCTGCGGACGCCGGCGGGACCGTCGCGTAAAATTTCGCGGCAGGCCGGCAACACCCGCCGCAAATCCCCGAGTTCAATGCCGGCCTGAAGGATCGCCGTGATTTGGGGTGGCAGGAACCGGGGCACCGCTTTGAGCGCCCCGGCCAGCCGCTCCCCGTTTTCGATATGTGCGGCAAGCAGGTGGAAGCGCATGCCGAGAGTCCGGTCCCGGTTTCGCACGAGCGAAAGAATCATTTCTTCAATCGACTGCCCGCGCTTGATGGCGTCATCCACCAGGTCGAGAAACAAACGGGCGCGTTCGGCCCGGCGCATGGGCGCCGTAAAGAGAAAATGGACCAAAAAAACCTGCGCCAGAATGCTCGTGAACCAAAACACCAGCATGAACAGCCCCAGCAATACGCTGATGAAAACCTGCAGTGGATCAACCATGCCGATTACCGGCAAAAATGTAGTTCCCGTAATCATGTTTTTGGTTTAGTCGCCACCCAAATTTTTAATCAGCGACAGCAAAGCCGCCATCACCGGCTGAATCTGGCTGAGAATCATGGCTCCGAGGCCGAGGATGGCGCAGGGCAGGAGCGAATAGAGAAACATTTCCACCCGGTAGGCGGCCCGCGCCTGGTAAATTTCCGACGTCCGCTCAAATCCCGCCGCCAGGTTTTCGCCGGATTGCGATACCGACCAAACAAACAATGGTGGAAAGACGGATTGCGGCAACGCGGCCATTTCAGAAAATTTTCCCATCCCCGACCCCTGACGCTGGCGCCATTGGCCCAGTTCTTTTTCCGCGGGAGTTCCCTCCTCCATTTGCTCGACAAATCCCAGGGCATCGTTGAGGGGCACGCCGTTTTTCAACATGAGCGTCATGGCCGACGCCACTTGCGCCAGGCTGGCCTCCTTGAACGCCGGCAACCGCCAGCGCAGCTTCCGGCGCGCCGGGGAAATACCGATTCCGATCAATCCCGCTGCCAAAGCCACGCCAATGCAAACCGGCGCAAGCCATAAACCCGACGCGACGGCGGGGGGCACCGATTGGCCGGTAAGGGACACCAAACTGTTCCAAACAAAATGGCCCAGCAGGAAGGCGATAAAGCATGACAACAAAAATGCCATGGACAAAACAATCATCGGATAAACCATCAGTCCTTTTATCCGCGTCCACAGATTGTTTTGCCGCTGAAAATAATCCGCCAGCATCGTCAGGGCACCGGGCAAATCCCCGCTTTTGATGCCCAACAAAATCATGCGCTTATAGAGCTCGGGCAACCGGCGCGCTTTCAGCGCTTCGGCCATGGGCGTGCCGCGCGCGAGGTCGGCTTCGAGCGCCTGCAATTCATCGCGCAACTGGCCCTGGCGCATGTCTTCGCACAGCCGTTTGAGGGCGCCTTCCAGCGGAATGCCGTCCCGCAGCATCGCCGCAAGCTGTTGGTTGAAAAACGCAAATTCGTCGTATTTCATAAGCCAAAAATCCGTTTAAACTCCGCCTCGTTCGTCACGCCTGCATTCACCAGCGAACGCGCCGCGGCTTCCAGTGTTTGCGCCGGTACCAGCGTAGATAATTCGCGCCGGCGGATTTGTGCGCGCATGGAGTCATCCACGCGCAGCCATTCCACGAGGGGAACGCGCCCGCCGTAACCGGTGCGCAGGCACGCATCGCAGCCGTCCCCGCCGCAGGCGGAGCACAGCCGGCGCACCAAACGCTGGTTCAAGACGAGTTCCAGCGCGCTGGCGACGGCGGAAAAATCCGCACACATGGCCAGCAACCGCTCAAACACGCCGCGGCATGAACCCGCGTGCAGCGTGGAAATCACCAGGTGCCCTGTCAGCCCGGCGCGCACAGCTAATTGTGCCGTCGCCTCATCACGGATTTCACCGATGATGAGCGCCTGCGGGTCCTGTCGCAGCAAGTGCCGCGCAGCCCGCGCGAAATCCAGGCCGGTGGCTTCGTTCACTTCTGTCTGCATCGTGCCGGGAACGATTTGCTCCACGGGATCTTCGACCGTGATGATGTGTCGTCCACCGGCATCGGCCAGGTGCCGCAGGCAGGCGTAAATTGTTGTGGTTTTACCACTTCCAGCAGGGCCGGTGAGCAGCAGTAATCCTCGTGTCTGCCGCAAAAATTTTTCCAGTTCCGTCCGCGCCATTTCGGGGAATTGAATTTCCTCCAGTGTTTTCGCCGAGGCCGCGCTAAAGAGGCGCAGGACGATTTTCTCGCCGGTGACGGTGGGATAAGTCGCCACGCGCACGTCATTTTGGCTTTTCAATTCCTCGCGGGGAATTCGTCCGTCCTGCGGCAGCGATTCCTGGTAGGTTTTGAGCCGTGCGAGGAATTTAATGCGGCCAAAAACGCGCTCGGCAATTTCCGCGGGCAGTTCGTTGCCCGGAGTAATCACGCCATCGAGCCGGAAGGCCACCTCGGCGGATTTACCGCGCATTTGGAGGTGAATATCACTCGCGCCCGCGCGCTCGGCCTGGCGGACCAGCTCCTCCAGGACTTTTGGCGCGGAGAGTTCGGGTTTATTTTCAGTTCGGATCGCTTCAGTCATCATAAGTTTTCCCAACCAAGGACGGGATATTTCGCCCCGCCGAAGATAAGACAATGCAGGGAACTGATAGTCACGCGCCTGGGCGTGAAATTTTTTTAGGAGAAATAAGAACCCTCACCTCACGGCTAACCAGTTAATCAGAGCCTCGCAGACTCAGCTATAAATAATCTCGCCCTCTCCCCGGCCCTCTCCCCCAGGAGAGGGAGAATTGTCGTCCGATCGCTTGAAACGACAACGACCGCACTGGTATTCTGACAACAAACAGTTTTTGTAAATTCCTATACTACCGCCATTGGGAAAAAAGAGGCTGGACTAGAAGTAATCCGGGGCGTTGCCGGCTTTCCATTTGATGTTGCAGCCCATGCTGGCTTTTTGGCTGGAAGAAACAGGCTGGCCTGCGAGCACTGCGTCCATGGCCGCGCGCAAATCTTTGCCGGTCACCGGCACGCCGCTGTTCGGACGGCTATCATCTATCTGACCGCGATAGACCAGCTTGTGGTTCTTATCGAAGAGATAATTGTCCGGCGTGCAGGCGGCGCGATACGCCTTGGCCACGGCCTGCGACTCGTCGTAAAGATACGGAAAAATATATCCGGCCGATTTCACTTCCTCTTTCATCCGCGCCGGGCTGTCGTCCGGATAATTTGCCGCGTCATTGGAACTGATGGCCACAATACCTATGCCTTTGGGGGCGTAATCGCGGGCCAGTTGCGCCAGGCCGGTACGAATATGTTTCACGTAGGGACAATGATTGCAGATGAACAGCACCAGCAGCGGCGCGTTTTGGTAATCGGCCAGTGAAACGGTTTTTCCGTTGGTGTCGGGCAATTTAAAGTCGGGCGCCGCAGTGCCGAGCGGCAGCATGGTGGAGGGTGTCAGAGCCATAGTTTGAATTTGTAACGGCCTGCCGGTTTGTGCAAGTGACAATTTACTGCGGTTGCGCCTTAATTTGACTTGCGATATTCGGTCAAAGCGAAAATTACGAGGATAACGCCAATGGCCAGCATGCCGAAACCGAGTTTCCTAACAAGATTCCTCTTCTCCTTCTTCACATTTGGATTTCCAAAACCCAATACAATACCAATCCATAAACACAAACACGCAAAAATGATATCCGGCCAAAAACCCTGAATGTAAGGAATTGCTGCTTCGATCATATAGTTTCCCCTTCTCTACTGCGGGTTGGCCGAGAGCCAGAACTGGATGTTCGACGCCTGCGGGTTGGCGGGGTCCAGTTGCAAAACTTTCAGGTACTGCTCGCGCGCGTGGGGGATGTCGTACAGGTATTGCGCATAAAGATTTCCGAGCTCGAGGTGCGCGCGCACGTTATTGGGATTAGCGGCTGAAATTTTGCGCAATTCCTTCACCGCATCGGGCACGTAGCCGGCGGCTTTCAGCGCCAGCGCAAAATTATAGCGCGCATCCGCAGAATCCGGCTGGATGGCGAGCGCGAGTTCGTACGATTGCAGCGCGAATTGATAATCGCGCAAGCGATAGGCCATGACACCGCAATTATACTGGGCCTCAAACCACGCGGGATCGTCCCGGGTGGCGAGCCGGTAATCGTTCATGGCGTCCGTGAATTTTCCCTGCTGCTCATCCTGGCGCGCACGCTCAAACATTTGCGACGCCGCATGGCGGTCTCCCGCCGCGGGTTTGTGCGGTGACAGATATAAATAGCTCGGATACGCCGGCGGCGAAGGCGGGACGATATGCACCGGCTTGGGTGTCGTGTACGCATGTTCCGGCGGCAACGGCGTGACCTTCATGTCGCTCTGCGTCGGCTGGGAACGAAACCAGTGCAGTGGATTGTAATCGTGCACCGGCTGGGGCGGCGTGGGTTGCACGGACGTGTACATGTCCGGCTCCTTCACCGGCTGCGGCGCGGAATAATTTTGCTGGGTGGGCGGTTGCGCCGTGGCAATGGTCTGTTCCGGCTGCACATGGACCGTCTGCGTTTGTTCGCGCGGCGGATAGTAATTATTGCGCGGCGGCGTAATTTCCTGCCGTTGCTCCGGCGGCTTGGTCGGCGGTGTTTCCTGTGACTGCGCCTGTGCCTCTGTGCGCGGGGGACTTTGGCGCCCGGGAGGCTGGGCCGTTTGGGTTTGGCGTGGCGGCGGTTGAGTGGGCATGGTCGGGGCTTGTTCCATGGCCGTCACAATCGCGCTTACCTGGTCCCAATTTGCCTGGCGCGGGTTGAATGCGAGGTAATTTTTATACTGCTCCAACGCCAGCCGGTCATCGTGCATGTATAGATGCGCGACCGTGGCCAAATTTAAAATCGCCGGTGCATAGTCGGCATGATGCTGTACGGCCGCCTGGAAAAATTTCTCCGCTTCATCCGGCCGGTCGCGCTGCATCCGCGCGAGGCCCAGGCCGTTCAGCGCTTCGGCGTTGTAGGGGTCGAGCGAGTTGGCCGTGCTGAAACTTTTTTCGGCGGAGAGCGTGTTCTTGGCGCGCAATTGGGCCTCTCCCAGTTTCAGCCAGCCTTCGGGGGTTTTATCGCGACGCAAGGTGTACGCGGTAAATTCGCTGATCGCGTCGTCCGGGCGGTTTTGTTCCAGCCACAGGCAACCAAGGTTGTAATGCGCCTCAGTCAGGTCGCGATCCAGTTCAAGCGCGTGTTGGTACGATTGCGCGGCGTCTGTGCCCTGCCCTGCGTGCTGCTGCGCGATGCCCAGGTAATTCCACGCTACGGCATTCGTCGGCATGTCCTCCGTGGCCGACTTGAATTCGTCGACCGCGTCTGCATAATTGCCTTCGTCCAGCAGCTTCTTTCCCTTCAGCAACGCATGCGTTCCGGCCGGCGAGCAGCCGGCGAGCAGCCCAATGACGGCCAGAAAAACCAGAAAACGGAAATGAAAAACCAATGAAAGCGCGCCGTTTCGGCCCGAAACAGTGCCCGAAGGCACTTCTCTTTGCCCTTTGCGCTCATTTTTGGTGGTCAACATTTGCGCTGGTGGTAACATTCTGCCTCTGAAGTGTCAAGGAACGCCCTGATACAGTTCGCATTTTTTTTGACATGGCTGGCGGTTCTCCCGGGACCTGCCGGCGCGTTTTCCCTTGCCAGTAACGGCACGGCCCGTGTCGTGGTTGTTTCGGACACCAACGCCATTAATAATTACCAGGCCAACTACGCCGTCGTAGATGCCATGGTGAATCGCGGCGTCATTAGCTTCACCGGCAAAAGCACCGTGGCCGCCGCGTGGTCCAGCCTGGTGACCACGCAGGATGTTGTCGGCATCAAGGTCATGTCTGCCGCGGGCGAAATCAGCGGCACGCGCCCGGCCGTGGTCGCCGCGGTCGTGAACGGCCTCGTGGAGGCCGGCGTACCACGCGCGCATATCGTCATTTGGGACAAGCGCGCCGCAGATTTGCGCGCCGCCACCTATTTCAAGCTCGCTACCCTCCTCAATGTTCACATGGAAGGCGCTATGGATTCCGGTTACGAACGCACCAACTTTTATTTGCCCGACAGCGCCGTGGTCGGCCAGCTCGTCTATGGGGACCTTGAATTTGGGCAGAAAGGTGAGGCCGTGGGACGCAAATCTTTCGTCACCAAAATCCTGAGCCACCAGATCACCAAGATTATCAGCGTCGCCCCGCTCCTCAGCCAACCCGCCACGGGCGTAACCGGGCATCTTTACAGCCTCGCGTTTGGCAGCGTGGATAATACCCGGCGCTTTGAAGACAGCCCCGAGCACATCGCGGAAGCCATCCCGGAAATCAACGCGTTGCCATCGGTCGGCGACCGCACTGTCCTCTGCATCACTGACGCGCTGCTGGCCCAATACGAAGGCGGCTCCAGCGTGGAGCTCCATTATTCCACCGTGCTCAACCAGCTTTGGTTCAGCGGCGATCCCGTGGCGCTGGACACCCTGGCCATTCGGGAAATCAACCGCGAACGCCGCGCCAATGGGGAATATGGTTTTGACCCCAACCTGGAGATTTATACGAATGCGGTTCTGCTACAGCTCGGGATTAATGATCCGTCGAAGATTAAGATCGTGAATGCGAAGTGAATGGGGCGAGCGTACCTGCGAGCCGTCTGAGGCAGATAACCGCCCTCCGGGAGCCCCTTCCTTAGCTTACAATAGCCTTCTGTAGGCTTCCGAATTCAGGTCTTCTCATTTTTTACCTTGCATAACCTTGCGGCACTTTGGTTCCGGTTTGGTTTTACTGCCAGTCCCATCTCTGGGCATATGCATCACAACCAGATATGCTCGCAAACTCGCCCGCTTACGCGGATATGGAATGGTTTATTTTGGCCTTTTACCCCGGGTTAAAACCCGGGGCTACAAATATGCCGCCCTGCCGGGGCTTTAGAATTAGGCTTGCTACGCAAGCCATGCCCAATCCGGTTTGGTCTTCAAACGTTATGCCAAAGAACAAGGGCCATTTTAGCACAGGACACCCGCGACGGAACAAAAACTTGACTCCTAGTTATTCACGCTACTTTGGACAGGCAAGATGCCTGTCCCACTATTTTTAGAGAGATCTCAGCCGGGGTTCTCTGTCAGTGTGCTTTCCTAATGGTTGACTCGCTGATAAACATCGGTATTTTCGAGCCAGAGTAGGCTCCTTTAGGCCGATTCCGACGGCTGCACCCGGGCATTTGAACGAAGCAGGACAGAGCCTCATTTTAAAGGATTGTAACAATTAAACCGGACATGCGTTTGAACATCACTGGCGAAGGGAAAAAACGAGGGCGGGCAAATGTTTGGCTTTATTCCGCGAGCCTCGTGTGTTTTTTATTCGCGCATTCATTATGCGGCCAGGACACCGCCCCCCCCGCGCCGGACAAGCCGTGGGCGCCTTCCAAGCTGGGTGACTACGAACAGGAATTGTCGCGCATGAGCGACAGGAGCTCCAATGCCGTGCCGATTGACCCGCAAAAAACTTACGATTTGCCGGAGCTCATTGATATCGCGGAACGGAGCCATCCGGAAACGCGGGTGGCGTGGGAAGAGGCGCGCGCCCAGGCGCAGGCGGTGGGATTAAGCAAAAGCGGGTATTATCCCTATCTGGCCGCCCTGGCGAGCCAGGAGTTCAGCCATCAATTGTTTGCTTTGACTTCGGTTTTTCCAGGGAATGCCATCGAGGAAAACGCGGGCTTCGACTTGAACTGGCTGCTCTTTGATTTTGGCGGGCGCAGCGCGGGGGTGGCGGAGGCGCGGCAGAAATTAATGCTGGCCAACGTGAACTTCAACGCGACGCACCAGCAGATTGTGTTTGATGTGACGGAAGGTTTTTACGCCTTCAACACGGCGCGGCAGCAGGTGCAGGCGCAGCAAGCCACACTGGAGGCGGCGCAGACGGTGGCCGAAGCGGCGAAGGCGCGTTTCGACAACGGGCTGGGAACGACGCAGGACGTGCTGCAAGCAGAACAGCAATTGGCGCAGGCAGAATACGATCTCGAAGCGGCGCAGGGGGTCATGAACAATGCAGAAGTGACTTTGGTGAATGCAATGGGAATTTTTCCTAAAACGGATATCCAGGTGGCGGAAATCCCGGAAAAGGCAGTCCCGGACAATATGGATGAGTCGCTGGATGATTTGGTGGACCGCGCGCTTTCGCAACGCCCGGACCTGGTGGGAAAACTGGCCACGCTCAAGGCCAGCCAGGCCGCTGTGCGCAAGGCCCGCTCGGCTTACTATCCCAAGATATCGCTGGATGCCAACGCGGGCTGGTCGAAGCTGGATGTGAACGCCTACAATTCGCCTTACACGGGGAACAGCAAGCCGGTTTATGGAGCCGGGCTGGAAATTGAACTGCCCCTTTTTGACGGGTTTCAACGCCGCAATAGCTTGCGCATCGCCGAATCGGAACTCAAAGCGGCGGAGAGCGACCTGACCAACAATCGCAACACGGCCGTGGAACAAGTGATGAAAGCTTACATTGACCTCGAAACCGCGTTTCGCAAACAGGATGCAGCCGAGGTCCTGCTCTCAGCCGCCCAAACGTCTTTCGATGCTTCCCTGGAGTCGTACAAAAATGGGCTGGGGACTTATGTAGATGTGGAAGTGGCCCAGCGCGGCCTTGCCAATGCCCGCACCATCCTGGTGACCACACGCTCGGCGATTTACTCGAGTAAAACCAGCCTGGCCCTGAGCGTGGGCGACCTGGCCAAGCCGGTCCCAGCCACCACCACCCGCAATTAATGAAATCCGCGAAACTTAAATTCGTTTGGCTGCCGGCCGCGTTGATGCTGGCCGGCTGCGGGGCTGACAATCATTCGCCGACGGTGGACATTGTCGGCTCGTATTTTCCCGCATGGATTATCTGTATCGTGCTGGGGCTGGCGCTGACGTTAATCGCACGGCAAATCCTGATTGGCTTTCGGCTGAATACGCACCTGCGCCCTGCCCCATTGGTCTATGTCTGCATGCTGGTCCTGTTTACGCTGACGTTATGGCTGGCGTTTTTCCAAAACTAAATTTATGGCTGATCCCACTCCTCCCAATACTCCAACGGCTCCGAACGCCGCCCCGACCGAGACCAAACCACCGACGGATGCCGAAGGCTGGCGAAAAATAGCGGGCCGGATCATCAGTATCGTTGTGGTCCTGGTCGCATGTGTGCTCGTGCTTTTGGTCTGGGACATTATCGAACATCACCCGCGCACGGACGACGCGATCGCAGCGGCCAATGTTATCGGCGTCGCGCCGCGCGTCAGCGGCCAAATCATTAAATTGAATGTGCAGGACAACCAGGAAGTAAAAGAGGGTGACCTCCTTTTCGAGATTGATCCGGCAGATTATGAGCTCGCGCTAGACAACGCCCAGGCGGCGCTGGCCGGACTTGACCGGCAAATCGAAGTGGCCCGATCGCAGGACGAAAATTTGCGATACCAGGTGAAAGCGGCAGAGGCAGGCGTGGCCGAAGCCCAGGCGCAGGAAAAGCAGACGGGCGATACCCTTACGCGGCTCAAGCCGCTGTTGGCGAAAGGTTTTGCCACGGCCGATGACGTGGACCGGGCGGAAACCGCCCTCAAAGTGGCGCAAGCCAGCCTCGCGACCGAAGAACAACAATTGAACCAGGCCAAAACCACACTCAGCACCCTGGAAACCCTGAAGGCACAACGCCCGGGCGCCGCCGCCGCGGTGAACCAGGCCAAGCTGAACCTGTCTTATTGCAAAGTAGTCGCGCCATTTCCCGGCAAAGTTATTAATTTGAACTTATCCGTGGGCGCTTACGCCAGCGTTGGTGCTCCGGTCTTCTCATTGCTTGATTTGCGGCATTGGTATGTCATCGCCAATTTCCGCGAAGGCGAGCTTCGCCATTTTACCAATGGTTCTCCGGTGGACGTCTATTTGATGTCGGCGCCGTCCCGTCACTTCGCCGGAAAAGTCCAAGGGATTGGCTGGGCGGTGCAATCGATTGACGAAATTAATATCAACTCGGGAGTTCCTTCGGTGCCGCGCGAATTGAATTGGGTGCACATCGCCCAACGGTTCCCGGTGCGCATTGAAGTGGAAAATGCTGATCCGGAATTATTCCGCATCGGGGCTTCGGCGGTGGCCATCATTAAATGAATTCCTTTGCGCTGCCAGGGCTCAAGAATTATCACCCGGCATGGCTGGAGTGGTTGCGGCGCGAACTGGCTCCTTTTCCCGGGCGCGCACCGATGACGATCAGGCTGGTGGTCGCGGTCACCCTCGTAACGATTATTTCCCTGACGTTGCAGGTTCCGCAACTCGCCTTCTCGGCATTCTTTTGCTTTTTCGTTTCCAAAGAAAACCGGGTGCTGACCCTGATGACCGGCGTGCTGATGATCATCGCCGTCACAATCGCGACCATCATCAATCTTTTGCTTTATACCTGGGTGTTCGATTATCCGGAATATCGCATCCCGATAATGGCGTGCCTGATTTTCTGCGCGATGTTCCTGTCGCGAACCTTTGTGATTGGCCCGCTTGGGTTCGCCCTGGGATTCTTTAGCGCGCTGATGCTCACGATTGGCGAGGCCGCGCCGAATACCGAAGAACTGGTTCGCAACGAGCTTTGGTTATGGGTGGCGGTGATTTATCCGATTGCGCTCACTGTTTTTATCAATCAATTGCTGTTACCGGCTGACCCGTGGAAAGCATTAGTGCAAGGCCTGGGACTTCGCCTGGACGCGGCCACGGCGGCGTTGAACCGTCTCATCAAGGAAGGCACGGCCGGAGGCCAGGACAATCAGCCACTGCTCAATTTGGCCACGCGTGGAGGGACGACGATGTTCGGGCTTCTCCACTTTGCCGAAACGAATGAGCCGGCATTGAAACGCCGGCATCCGTTCCTGGTGGAAAGTATTTCCGCCGCTTCGCACCTGGCGAGCGCCACGGCGTCGTTGGAATTCAGGGACCTGGTGACGGTTTCGGCGAATGACATTCTCCATGCGAAAGTGCTGTTAACGGAAATTGCGCAACTGAAAGCTCACCTGCCGGAGAAGGAAAGAAGTTTGCAGCCACGCAAAGCACCTTTGCCACTGCCCGAACTGCCGCAACTGCGCGAACTGCAATTCGCGGTGGAATCATTTCGGGACAGCTTGATCCAGGGCACTTCTGACTATTCGTCCGCCAATGTCGAGAAGCCAAAGAAACGGCTGTTCAGCCCGGATGCGTTTACCAACCCGACTTATGTGCGGTTTGGCCTGAAGGTGATGTTTGCGGCCATGATCTGTTACATCCTCTATAATGCGCTGCACTGGCCGGGAATTTTTACCTCGTTTGTGACCTGCTGTTTTATTGCACTGGGAAATACCGGGGCGACGATTTACAAAAGCTGGTTGCGCATCGCGGGATGTTTAATCGGCGGCCTGGCCGGTTATTTATGCCTTTTTTTCCTTCTGCCACACATGGTCAGTGTCACGTCGCTCGTCCTCCTCATCGTGGCCGGAACCATTATATCGGGATGGGTGGCGGCAGGCACGGAACGCATTGCCTATGCGGGATTGCAAATGGCGTTTGCTTTTTACCTGAGCATTTTCCAGGGGTTTGCGCCGGAGGTGAACCTGACGACGATTCGCGACCGGGTGGTGGGGATTCTCGTAGGGACGATTATCTCGGCCATCATCTTCCGCTATATCTGGCCGGAACATGCGGTGGACCAATTGCGCACGACGCTGGCGCGGGTGTTGCGCACGATTTCGCAACTGGTAGGCCTGCCCAAAACGGATACGGCTATGGAAACCGACGGGAATAAAGCGAAATCACTGCACGGTGCGCTTTCCAATGACCTGGATAGCGTGCTGGTCCTATCCGAACAGGCGGCGGTGGAGAACGTCATGTTTGATAATCCTAAAACTTTTTCGTCCACGCTGATGGAACGCATTACGGCGCACGTGCAAGCACTAGGACTTATTACCACGGGGCTTTTAAGGCGCACGAAACTCGAAGAATGGCAGTCGCTCGATAAGCCGGCGCAGGTTTCGGAAGCTGAATTGCGGGCCGTGGTGGCCGACTATCTGAAGGACATGGCGGCTTCCGTGGAAAACGGCCAGCCGCTGTCGCACTGCAAATTGGAAAAGGCATTTGAAAAATGGAATCTCTCGGTGGGAAATGCCACGGGCAACGACCGTCCGCGCCTGGTGCGCCGCCTGGTGGACCAGGTTCAGTGTCTTGATTAGATTAGGGATGACGTTGAAGGACGGGTTGCTTTTTTTCGTGTCAATTCGGGTTCAATCGTGTCTAACATCCTCGTACGGCTTTCATGAAAAACGGAAATAAAATGCCACGCATTTTGATTGTGGACGATGATCCCGGTCAGCGCAGCCTGCTTAATTCTTTCCTGCGCAGCCAGCATTTCGACACCGTCACGGCGGATTCCGGCCAGCGCGCGCTGGAACTGCTCCGCGGGAGCAAGTTCGACATGATGATTTCCGACGTACGGATGCCGGGCCTGACGGGCCTGGAAACGCTCCGGCTCGCGCGCAAGGAGCACGCCACATTGCCGGTGCTACTGGTTACCGCTTTCACCGATGTGCGCGACGCCGTGGCCGCCATGCGCGATGGCGCGGTAAATTATCTCGCCAAGCCAATCGACCTGGATGAACTGCTCGCCTCCGTTCGCAATGCCACGGGCATTGCCGAGACCGCAGCGCCGGTGGGCACGGCGGAAAAGCCGTTGCCGGATTATATTGTCGCCAAAAGTCCGCTGATGCAGGCGGTGTTGCGCGATGCCGCGCTGATCGCACCTTCGGAAACGCGCATTCTCATCACGGGCGAGAGCGGCGTGGGCAAGGAAGTGGTGGCGGATGTCATCCATGGCTGGAGCGCGCGCGCGGCGGGACCGATCATCAAGGTCAATTGCGCGGCCATCCCGGAGACGCTGCTGGAGAGCGAATTGTT
The DNA here is from genome assembly GCA_035500235.1 of Pseudomonadales bacterium. Lineage (GTDB taxonomy): Bacteria > Verrucomicrobiota > Verrucomicrobiia > Limisphaerales > UBA11358 > UBA11358. The sequence goes on from DATJXK010000210.1 coordinate 32,789, forward strand.
CGGGCACGAACGTGGCGCGTTTACGGGCGCACATGCCCAGCGCATTGGGCGGTTTGAGGAAGCAAATAACGGCACGATTTTTCTGGATGAAATCGCCGAGATGTCGCAGGCGCTGCAGGCCAAGCTGTTGCGCGTGACGCAGGACGGCCGGTTCCAGCGCATCGGCTCGAACAAAGAAATCCAGACGAACGCGCGCATCCTGGCGGCGAGCAACCGCAACCTGGAGGACGAAGTGAAGGGCGGGCGGTTCCGCGAGGATTTGTTTTATCGCCTGAACGTAGTGGAATTAAACATCCCGCCGCTGCGCGAGCGGCGCGAGGACATCCTGCCGCTGGCGAGCCGGTTCATCGAGGAATTTGCCAAGGGCAAAGCGCGGTTTTCCGAGACAGTCGCGGCGTGGCTGGAAAATTATCCGTGGCCGGGCAACGTGCGCGAGTTGCGCAATGCGATGGAGCGCGCGGTGTTGTTGTCGCGGAGCGAATTGATTTTGCCGGAGCATTTGCCGGTGCGCGTGCGCGCGGTGGAACCGGACAGCCTGACGTACGAAGCGTCCGACCCGGCGAAGCTGGAGGAAATCGAGCGGCAGGCGATTATGCAGGCGCTCAAGCAACATAATTTTAATCGCACGGAAACGGCAAAGGCGCTGGGCATCAGCCGGCGTGCGCTGCTGTATAAGTTGCAAAGGTTTCGCGAGCAGGGGCATAAGGTGGAGTAGGCAGCCGCCCCCTCACCCCAGCCCTCTCCCCCGATGGGGGCGAGGGAGAAACGATCTTGCGTGTCCGGTCGATGGCATCCTGATCGCCAAAATCCCTCGCTGCTGAAGGCTTATTTTAATGCCACAAGTCGCAGAGCATCTGCACGAACTTCCATTTGGCGCGGATGGCGTCCCACTGTTCCTTGAGGTCGTCGGTGGTGAGGTTGACGATGACCAGGGCCATTTCGATTTCGGGTTTGTCGGGTTCCAAACCGAAGACTGGCTTTTCAAGAAAATGAGCGAGGGCGTTGCCCAGGCAAACGCTGGCCGCGAGGGGTGAGCTTTCCCCAGCGTCGGACGGATGATGATGATATTTGACCCCGGCGATAATCGGCTCGGGCAGTTTCCAATTTTCCAGCAGCGTCGCGCCGACGTCCGCATGGTTGCAACCGTAATGATTGTTCTCCCATTCCGTGAGCGAGACGTTGCCGCGTTTGGTGGGGTCGAACATGCTGGCGTAACTTTTGCCGTACGTTTCGGCGAAAACAACTTTGCCCAGGTCGTGCAGCAGCCCGGCGGTGAAAGCGACGTTGCCATCTACGCCACAGGCGCGCGCGACGTATTGCGAGCCAAAAGCGGTGATGACACTGTGCTTCCAAAGCAGGACGGAATCGAGTCCGGTGCCCGGCGCGGCGCGCATGCAGCCCTGTCCGCTGATGGCGGCGGCCAGCATGAAAACGACGTCGTAGCCGAGGAGATTGATGGCTTCGCCGACGTTAGCGATTGGGACATGGTTGCCGAAATAGGCGCTGTTCGCGATTTGGAGGAGCTTGGCGGTGAGCGCGGAATCGTACATCACGACATCCACGATTTCATAGACGTCGGTATTATTGATGTCGTCGAGCAATCGCGCGAGCCGCGGCAGGAGGGCCGGGGACGCCGGCAGGGTTTCGAATTTGGCCGTGAGTTGTTCGACTTTATCCATTTATCAGGGTTTTGCGCAAAAAGCTGCCATCAGAAAAGCATACGGCGGGCCAAAAGTTTCTCGAATTTGCGAATGTTTATTGCCATTTTTCTCTAAGGAATTCATGGAAACCGGGCGCAAAAATGACCTGACGCCGACGCAGCAACGCGCCGTGGCTGCGCGTGGGAACGTGCTGGTAATGGCCGGCGCCGGCACGGGCAAGACGCATACGCTCGTGGAGCGCTGCCTGGATTTGATCTGCGGCGAAAAAATTTCGCTGGATGAAATTCTGATCGTCACATTCACGGAAATGGCGGCGATGGAAATGCGCGAACGCCTGCGCACGGCGCTGGAGAATGCGACGGAAGAACGGGGCATCGCGGAGCAACTGGCGCTGTTCGATGCCGCGCACATCGGCACGCTGCACAGCTTTTGCTTCAAGCTGGTGCGCGAGCATTTTCACGAGCTGGGACTGGACCCGCAATTGTCGGTGCTGGACGAGGGGCAGGCGCGATTGCTGATGGATGAAACGCTCGCGGAACAATTTGAAGCGCATTACGAAAATGAGGACACGTTTTCACTCGCCGTCCAGGAGCTCATCCGGATTTACGGCAAGGGGCGCGACGAAAAAATCCGGGCCCTAATCCTGAAACTGCATCATTACGTTCAAACACGCGCGGACGCGGAAGCGTGGCTCGCAAGGCAGATTGAGAATTTTTCGTCTACTGAGCCGACACAATGGCGTGAGTGGTTTTCGGAAGCAGTAACGAACTGGCGTAATGAATGGCTGCCGGTTTTGCGGGACTTGAAGGGAGAAAATATTAAAGCCGGCGAATGCCTTGAGATATTGGAAACGTTTTCAGGAGGTAAGGCTTCAACTCATTCACTTTTTAAAAAGCTTGCAGGCGCGGACAGCAATTATCCCCCGAAAAAGAAAACGGTGTTGCGCAAGCCGCTGGAGGATTTTTTTGAGGATGCGGAATTTTTGGGCTCGCTCGCGGCGGAGGGAAAGACAGAGCCGCTGGCAGAGGATTGGGGATGGGTGCGCGGCCACATGAAAACGCTGTTGTTGCTGGCGAAAGAATTTTCCGAGAAATTTTCCGCGCGCAAACGGTCTGACGGCGCGGTGGATTTTCACGACCTGGAACAGTTTGCCATCCAGTTACTGTGGGATTCCAGGGCCAATAAGCCGACGGAGATTGCCAAACGATGGCGCGAAAAGCTTCGCTACATTTTTGTAGATGAATACCAGGACATCAACGCCGCGCAGGACCGGATTATTTCCGCGCTGAGCCGCGATAACCGGTTTCTGGTTGGCGACGTAAAGCAGAGCATTTATCGTTTCCGGCTGGCGAACCCGCAAATTTTCCAGGATTACGCCCGCAACCCGCAAGCATGGAAAGGGCAGACCATTGCACTGGCGGAAAATTTTCGCAGCCGGGAAGGACTGCTTCATTTTATCAATTCACTTTTTGCGCCGCTCATGCGCGAAGACGTCGGCGGGGTTCATTATGACGAGCAGGCGAAATTGAAATTTGGATCGCCAGAGACACGAGGGGAATTATCGCTGGCGCAAAATCGTGAGCCGCGCGTGGAATTGTTATTGCGGGCAAAACAGCGCGGTGAGAGTTCAGGCGGGGAAGTGGGTGATGCTTTGGGTGACTTGCAGGAATCGGAAAAGGAAGCGCGCCTGGTCGCGTTGCGGCTGTTGGAGCTGAAAAATTCCGGGCATCCCATTTGGGACGACGGGAAATTTCGTGCTGCGGATTGGCAGGATTTCGCCGTGCTGCTGCGCGCGCCCGGGACCAAGGCGGAAATTTTCGCGAAACAATTTGAGCGCGCCGGTGTGCCGCTGCTGGTCGAGCGCGGCGGGTTTTATGAAAGCAGTGAGATTGCCGATTTACTGAGCCTGCTGAAACTGGCCGATAATCCCTTGCAAGACGTCCCGTGCATCGCTGTCCTGCGTTCGCCGCTCGTCGGCTGCTCCATGGATGAGCTCGCGGAAATTCGCCTGGCCGGCCCCGGCCATTTTTGGTTTGCGCTGAACCATGCCGCGAATGCGAAATCAAAAATCCAAAGCGGGACGCGCAGAAAAGTGGAAACATTTCTGAAGCGGTTTTCGGGCTGGCGCAGGCTCGCGCAACAGGCGTCGCTTTCACAATGCCTGGAAGCCGTGCTGGCCGAAACGCACTACGATGTCTGGCTGCTCTCGCGTCCGCGCGGGGCGCAACGGCGCGCCAACGTGCAACGTTTTCTCAACCTCGCGGAGCAATTCGACGCCTTCCAACGGCAGGGACTTTTTCGCTTCCTGCGGTTCGTGGACGCGCAGCGGGAAATCGACGCCGAGCCGGAAGTCGCGCCGCTCGCGGAGGAAAACGCCGTGCGCCTGATGAGCATTCACCAAAGCAAAGGCCTGGAATTCCCCATCGTCGCGCTCGCGGACCTCGGCAAAAAATTTAACGAACAGGATTTGCACGGCGAAATTATTTTGGACGAACGCTTCGGTCTTTGCCCGCGCGTCAAACCGCCGTCCAGTGGCGGTCGTTATCCGAGCCTGGCGTACTGGCTGGCGCAGAAGAATCAGCGGCGCGAGTTGCGCGGCGAGGAACTGCGCCTGCTTTACGTCGCACTCACCCGCGCGCGCGACACACTGATTTTGAGCGGCGGTGTTTCGGAGAAAAAATGGGATGGCCTGTTTCAAAAGACTGCCTCGATCACGCCGCACGACATTTTATCCGCCGGCAGCGATATGGATTGGCTCGGCCTTTGGTTCCGGATGCAGAACGCCGAATCCAAGATCGTAGATCCAAGGCGGGGCGAATTACCATCGCTGCGCTGGCGGTTTGTGGATGATGCGGAATTGGCCGAACCACCGGCGGCCACTGACAAAACGAAAGCGCCTTTGCCGTCTATTGATGAAGCAACGGAGAAAAAATTGGTTAAAGTGCTGGACTGGCAATATCCGCATCAAACCGCGACAAAGTTGGCGGCCAAGACTTCGGTCACCACCCTGCGGCGGCAGGCAGCGGAAGAGGACGACGAAGCTGAACAGAAATTCTCTCCCCATTTCACACGCAAAAAAACTCGCAACGCAGGCCGCACATTAAGCGCCGAAGACACCGGCGTGGCACACCACAAATTTCTCCAGCATTTCTCCCTGGACGCGGCGAAGGATTTGAAATCGTTCACCGCAGAAGCCAGGCGTTTGGAAAAAGAAAATTACTTATCCGCCGAGGAAGCCGCTGCCCTGGATATGGAAGCGCTGGCGGATTTTTGGGGTTCGCCGATTGGAAAAAGAATCCGCGCCCAGGCCGCTTCCATCCGCCGCGAGCTGCCTTTCACGGCGAGCTTTGGACCGGACGAGATAAACAACATTTTCGGAAAAGATTCGCCGGCCGATTTGAAAGGTGAATTTGTGGTTATCCAGGGCGTAGCTGATTTGGCCGTCCTCATGCCCAAAGAAATCTGGCTGGTGGATTTTAAAACGGACGCGGCAGGCGCGAAAGAATTGCCGGACAAAATCAAAATTTATTCGCCGCAGTTGCGGCTTTACGCACAGGCGTTGGAAAAGATTTATTCGCGACCGGTGACAAACTGCTGGCTGCATTTTTTAGCCGCGCGAAAAACGGTCCCGATTGACCAATAACCCGCTTCAGTCCGCTTCGAGTGCCAGGTCATCCTGCGACGCGCCGGGCGCTTTGATTTCCTCGACGGGCGCCGGACTCGCAGCTGAAACAGGAGTCGGAGCCGGTGTGGCCTCGCGCAGGCGGACTCCCGCCGGGCGCAAAATTCTTCCCTGGAACGTGTAGCCCGGGGCGAGTGTTTCGGAAATGACCGCGCCGTCGAACGGCTTTTGTTTCGGGTCAACGAGCCGGAAACGTTCGGGGTCAAAAACTTCGTCGGCTTCACCTACATAGGCGGCCAGGCCCACACGGCGAACCGTCCCGCGGCAGGCGTTTTGGAACTGCGCGATTTGCTCGGCCACTTTTGGCTGGTTGGAGCGCGTTGCGGCGGAATGCAGCGCGAAAATATGGTCGAGGACATGCACGAGCGTTTGCACCCATTCGGCTTCCGTCCGGCGAAGCTTATCCACTTCCAGGCGCAATGCCGACCGTTCGTTATTATCCATCTTCTTCATGAACTCCTGGAACCCGCGCACTTCCGCGCCCATCTTATCGGCGATTTCCTTGGCCGCGACGCCCGTCTTTTCCGCGCTTTGGCCGACGGATTCATGAATGACATGCCATTGGTCGGTCACGGCGGTAATTTTAGCCGCGAGTTGCTCGAGGTCCTGAAATTTTTCCGCCACGGCACCGAGGGCATTCACTTCCAGCGCCTTGCCCATGGCCTTGTAATCGAGGTAGTACGGAATGACGCAAAGGAGCGAACCAAATGCCACGCAACCGGCGGCGATTTCCCAGTTATGAATCGCGTGCGGCGCGTGCAAAATGAAGTAATACGCCGCCCCGATCAGGGCCACGTAAACCACCCAAAAAGGCCACTTGGGCACTTTCCAATTGGTCGGGTCGCTCATGGTCATAGTTTCAGCAAAACTCAGGCCAAGTGCAATGGGAAGTTATAAGGCATTTGCGTTAAACGACTAAAGTTTATTCATTGACATTTGGAAAGCTTTTTATTAAATGTGGTTAGAATCAGCCCTATTTGTTTAATCGCCAAATTCCATTCAAAAACCATGAAAACGCCCATAAATGACCCAAGTCCGGCGCTCCCGGCGGCGGTGGCAAATCCATCCCAACGCGGAAAAGTGCTGCTCATTGCCTTGCTGGCGCTGGGGGGATTCACCCTGCATGCCCAGACGAGCGCGCTCACGGGATATTACACGCAAGTAGCGGCGGGAGACCCGGACTTTGGCAGCGGGCCGGACGCCGGCTGGATTTTGCCCAATGGCCTGGTCCAAAGCCAATTGGGCCCTGATGGTTTGCCCGTACTTTCCGCCAGCGGGATGACCACGCTGGGAACCAGCGACATGAATCAAACCACCCATGAACTTCTCTGGTGGAGCCCGGGCCAGCAGGATCCGTATGTCAGCCACGACCTGAACCCGGTAGAAGTGGATACTCTGCCGATGAGTTTTGGCTACCCTAATCCGTGGTACCCGACCGGCCAGAACAGTGACTCAAGTTATTTCCGGACGGTCCATTGGCAGGGAACTTTTGACCTGGCTACAGCCGGTCCTATTTCACTGAACGTTTCCGTGGACGACGACTCCTGGATTTATATTGATGGCAACCTCGCGAACGAAGACCACTACGGTTTTACCGAAGACACGACCACGGACTTGTCGGCCGGTGTGCATTCCATCAATATCTTTTTCGATGACCGGCAACCCGTATACGATGGATTTAACCTCACCTCGTCTGTGCCGCTATCACCGGTTCCCGAACCCGGCGTCGTTACCTTGTTCGCAGCCGGCGCTTTAGGGTTGTTAGTTTGTGGATGGCGGCAGCAAAAACGTGTGGTGGGATAAACCTAAATTCTTAAATACTTATGAAACCAATCTCGTTACTCATATTTTGCATTCTTTCGCTTAGTCCGGTGTTTCAGTCAACGGCGCAGATACTTAATGGCAACTTTGCGGACGGACTTAACGATTGGACAGTCGTTCTTCCAGCCAGTAACACTTACTCACCCGGATACGGATTAACTTCGTCTATTCTCGGCCTTGGCGGAGGTCCGCTGGCAAATGCCCCGGCTTTCTATGCCAATGCCGGGGGCGGTTCGGAGGTGGATCTTACCCAGAGTTTTTTCCTCTCAGGCGGCCATCAGTATTCTTTTTCCGCAAGCCTGGCCATGGTCTCGGACAGTAATAACTCTGACGGCGGCACCGTTTCCATTTATTTAAATCAAAGTTTAATCAGTTCCCATGCGTTCGGAGCGGTGAGTTATGCCCCAAGCACGCCAGTCTATGTGGCACTCAATGGAATTTATACGGCTCCTTCTTCCGGCACCGAAACGCTCAAGATTGCCTTTACGCGCGGCCCCGGAGTGGGCGGGGTTTATGACACTCCCACCGACTACATCGGTGACATACAAATGGTTCCGGAACCGGCCACGCTGGCATTGGCGGGCGTCGGCGGGTTGTCCGTGTTGTGGTTCCGGCGCCGACAAAATAAGATACTTTGAGCCGGATTTTTTCGGCGGAACGCAGCAATGGCACATTAGGGCAATTTACCGGCAACAATCTTTTTGCGCCCAATTAACAATAGTCCCGCAAAACTAAATCCTGCCAGGACCAGCGTCGGGGAATCGTCAGGCACCGATCCGCTTGAAATCGGTTCCAAGGTCAAGAGTTGGCCGGGGTCCGACAGTATATCATAAGTCGTCCCGTTAGGCCCAAGACCATTAACTGCAAAATCGCCGGTATAGACTCCAAACAGACTGGAAGAGGGCGGACCTTCTGCCGCCCGGTCCAGGATTTCAGATGCACCGATGCCACTGAAATCCGCTGTGATCGTTATGCCGGTAAATGCAAACGGCGCTGAGCTGGCAGTCATGACGCCGGCAGCCGTGAAAGACATCGCGGGGATTCCAGGCTGGTCAAAAATAGCCTGCCCTATCAATGGCGAACTGCCATAAACAGTATGAACCGTGAAGCTCGATCCGATAGCCGACCCCAGTGAGGATGCCTGGCCAGGCGAGCCATAGGCCGCTGAGAAAATTAAACTGGCGCCGCCACCGGCAAGGCCGGCCGGAGGCGGATTAACGACATACATGTAACCCGCCGGGGCATTCCAGTTTACAGTGATTGAATTGACTCCAGCCAGATTGATTGATGATGGCGCATTCGCCACTGGCACATCGTCCTGAAATCCCGGATCGAGATACGCGGAATAACCCCAATCCTGCGAGGGCGTACCTCCAGTGATATTGATGACTATGGGCACTGCGAAGGTTGAACTTGAAATGAGCGCCGTTGCAATTCCCGCCAGCAAGACCATCTTAGCCGTTTTCATAAGAACCAAAACCTTTCTCCTTGTTAAACCGCTTATTTCAAAAAACTAATGCGGAACGCCTTGCCATGCAGGAGTCATGCCGTCAAAAGATCTCCGGAAATTTATGAATTTGTGAAACTTAACACGGCATTGTGCAAATCCATGTTTGCTATTTGCATGTTAAGCTACCCCGGTGAATCAATTACCCGCCGGGGTGCCGGCTTCTCATTATTTCCTCAGCCTGAATTCTTTTTGGAAATAATGGAATTGATAATAAGGCCAACGACAACGAATCCAATAATGCAAAACGAGGTGATCCCTTCGGAACTATATCCGTCATTGATCCAGGTCAATTGATTTGTGGTCATTCCATTCGTGGCCACGGAATTTGTTTCGCTGTGCCAGGTGTAAAATGAATGTGGCCAAAAATGATAGGGCGTGCCCGGGGGATCGTCTTCATGCCATGCATGACCACGGCCGGATGAGTGAAAGCTATGAAATCCGCCGCGGGCCTGGACCGCAAATGCAGCCATTAGCACCAGTAAAAAAATCAAGGCTTTCACGGTTTGGAGCATAGCCCGCGGGACGGCATTTGTCCCACCCATTCGACTCCAGCCAAGCCACGCGCCAGTAAACCATCTTACAACTCGCTCTAGCGGTTAGGGACTTAATCGATCGGGATTTTTGCCCTTGGATATTAACATCGCCGCAATTTCCTCCGGGGCGTGCCGTGCGAAGAAGTCGTCAATTACCATTCTGGTGAGCGCATTGCGTGCCGCCTGTTGGGTGACGCCAGCGCGTTCCGCCAAATCGAAACTCAGCTCGTTTATGGTCTGAGCGCACGGCCCTGGGATTTCAAATTCAACCAATCCCTTTGCCCCCTCATCGTAGAATCCTTCATAGATGTCGTGCTGAATTTGCCGTGCCAGTTGGATCGCTGATTTTTCGCTTTTCATAGGGCTCATCGAACCTGCCACTAAAAACGTGATCGGCAAGGCCAAGACCATTCACTTTTGAGCCAAAACCAGGTACTGCCGGATTACTCCCGTACGCATTCAGTTATGGTGTCGCCATGCCGACAAACCCTCAACATTGGTTAATACTCTCATCCCGCTTTTTTCATTTTTAATTTTGCTGCCACGCGTGGTTTTTTCCTTTTTAATTAATGCTGAATGAAATGTCGTGTTCGATTTGCTCCTTCGCCGACGGGTTTCCTGCACATCGGCGGCGCGCGCACCGCGCTCTTTAACTGGCTTTACGCCCGCCACATGGGCGGCACCTTTATTTTGCGCATCGAGGACACCGATGCCGCGCGCAATACCCAGGAAGCCGTGGCTGTGATTTTGGATGGCCTGCGCTGGCTCGGCCTGGATTGGGACGAAGGCCCGCTCACCGCGGATGCCACCGGCCCGGGCAAAGGCAATTGCGGACCGTACTATCAATCGCAGCGCAAAGAGAATTACCAGCGCCGTGTGGAAGCCCTGCTCTCCCACAATCTGGCCTACGAACACGAAGGCGCGGTGAAATTCCGCATGACGCGCGAGCCCGTCGTCATCAAGGATTTGGTCATCGGCGATGTCGTTCGCAAATTGACTGACCGCGAGGAAGCGGACCCGGACTTTGTCATCATGCGCTCAGACGGCCAGCCGGTGTTTCACCTCGTGAACGTCATTGACGACATCGAGATGGACGTCACGCACGTGATTCGCGGTGAGGACCACGTGAGCAACACCGCCAAGCACATCGCGCTCTTCAAGGCGTTCGGCGTGCCCACGCCGCATTACGCGCACATCCCGCTCATCCTTAACGCCGACGGCTCCAAGATGAGCAAGCGCGATAAGGGTGCCTCGCTCTCGAACTATTGGGAGGAAGGTTTTTTGCCCGAGGCCGTGGTGAACTATCTCTGCCTGCTCGGCTGGTCGCCCAAGGACAATCGCGAAAAATTGTCGCTCGCAGAAACCATCGAGCGTTTCGATCTGCCGCAAATCCTCCGACACAACGCGCGGTTCGATTACGAAAAACTGACCTGGCTACAGGGCGAATACGCGCGCGAGCTACAGGCAGATCGCTTCTACGAACTTGCCGTGCACGCCTTCGCCAAAGCCGGCGTGGATACCAATCAATTTCCGCTCGCTTACGTCAAAGCTGCGCTCGACACCTGCAAAGGCAAGTTTAAGACCTTCAATGAATTGCCCGCGTACGCCGGATTTTATTTCCGCGACGAGTTTGAATATAACGCCGACGGCGCAAAAAAGGATTTTGTTCCCGAAAACAAACCCCGCCTGCAAAAACTCCGCGACGCATTTGCGAAAGTGGATCCTTTCATCGCAGCGAACCTGGAAGCGGCACTCAAAGCCACCGCCACGGAACTGGGCGTCAAGGCCGGCGTACTGGTGCATCCCTGCCGCCTCGCATTAACCGGCAACACCGCCGGCCCGAGCCTGTATCACCTGCTCGAAGTGCTGGGCAAAGAGAAGTCGCTGGCGAGGATGGATAGGGCGCTGCAAAAGTTTTAAAGCGATGAAGCAATTTTTTCAATCCATGTTTGGCGGCCATCCGGATATTTTGACACCGGCGCAATTTACGAAGGAATTTGTCGCGATGCTCTGTACGGCTTCTCCTGATTTGATAATTACGATTACCAAGGATTTGGAACTAAATCTTAAGACCACCGACGGCAAGGAAATAACATCCTATCTTTACAACGCGTACGACAACTATAAAACAGATCCCAAATTAAAAAATGATACTTTAAACCGGTTTGTCTCTTCAGTTATAGAAACGGTGGCCGATTCTCAATCGCCCCAAAAACTTGACCCTGCACGAATTGTGCCGGTCATCAAGGACCGTCCCTGGCTCGAAGAGACAAAACAAGCGCTCATCAATCGGGGAGCCGAGAAAGTGCCGGAAAACGTTTACGAAGATTTTAATGATGATTTAATTATTCTCT
>DATJXK010000211.1:0-32424 GCA_035500235.1 Pseudomonadales bacterium
TTGTTTCCGCAATGCGTGGCGAACAGGACGCTCGGCGTGGGACGGAATTGGACCCTCACGTCGCTCGCGCTCATCGGCAAATTCTTGCCCGTCCGCAAATAAAACGGCACGCCGCTCCAGCGCCAGTTATCAATAAATAACTTCAGCGCCACATACGTTTCCACGTTGGAATCAGGTTTCACTTTCGGCTCCTGCCGGTAACCCGGGCGCGTCTGGCCGTCCACCGTACCCGCGAAATATTGGCCGCGCACAATCTGTTTAGCCACGTCGTCCGGGGTAAGTGAGCGGATGGATTTGAGCAGCTTGACCTTTTCATCGCGAATGCATTCCGCCTGCAATGATAAGGGAGGCTCCATGCCCGCCAGCGCGAGCACCTGGAGCATGTGATTTTGCACCATATCGCGCAGTGCGCCGGCTTCCTCGTAATAACCGCCGCGGTCGCCCACGCCCAGTTTTTCACTGACCGTGATTTGCACGTGGTCCACGGAATCGCGGTTCCACAGCCGTTCGAAAATGGAATTGGAAAAGCGGAACATCAAAATGTTCTGGACGGTTTCCTTGCCCAGGTAATGGTCAATGCGGTAAACCTGCTGCTCTTGCGTGAAGCGCGTTAAATCATTGTTCAACGCTTTGGCTGTGGCCAAGTCGTGGCCGAAGGGCTTCTCAATCACCAGCCGTTGCCAGCCGGGGCCGCCGTTCTTGTGGAGGAGTTTCGCATTGTACAATTGCTCAACAATTCCGCCAAACTGGCTGGGCTGCGTGGCCAGGTAAAAAAGCAAATTATTCCGCAACGGCGGGCTGTTGAACGAACTCAATTTTTGCTCGAGCTTCGCATAAGCCGCCGGGTCGGTGAGGTCGCCCATGCAATAAGAAACATTGGCGGCAAATTCATCCCAGACCTTGTCGTCCACCGGTTTGGTGCGGGAGAACTGGTTCAGGGCGGTGCGCAGTTCCGCGCGCCACGATTCATCCGTTTTCTCACGCCGCGCAAAACCGATGACGCGGAACGAAGGCGGCATGAGTTTGTCTTTGCACAGGTGATAAAAAGCAGGAATGAGTTTGCGCGCCGTCAAATCGCCGCTGGCGCCGAAAATAACAATGGAACACGGCTCGGCTAATTTGCGTTCCACTCCGATGTTACAGCCTTGGTCTTTTGATGGTTCAACATCCATTCGGACACAATGGCGTAACTGCCCGAAAAATTCAACTGGTATTGGCAAGACAACCGGGTCACTACGAGACAACCCCCGCCTCTCACCATAACCGTATTGACGGCTGGAGGCTGCCGTGCCTGCGTGAATAAAATTTCTCGCTTCGTCGGGTGAAATTTTCCACAATGTCCCGGCGCGAGCATGAAAGCAAAAATCATCGTTACCCCAAAAAAGGCTGTCGTGGATCCCCAGGGCAAGACTGTCCAGAACGCTCTCGAACACATGGGCTATCGCGGCATCAAGGCCGTCCACGTCGGCAAATATCTGGAAGTGGAACTGGACGGTGGCGATAAGGAAGCGCTCCGTAAATCGCTGGACGAAGCCTGCCATAAATTTTTGAGCAACCCGGTGATTGAGGACTATAAACTGGAGATTGCCGATTAACCGGTCCTGACTCATATGCCCACTTTGATTTCCAATCCCACGGTCATCCAGTCCGCCGGCAACAAGCCCAAGCTCATCGAGGAATATGTCGGGCGCGTCAATTCGAAAACCGAAATGACGAGCGTCGCCAAGATGAAAAGCCCGGGCGGCTGGGTGGAGCCGGGTCAAACGCCGGAATTTGATGAATTTACCGTGGTGCTTAAAGGCCTGCTGCGCGTGACGTCGCGCACCGGCACCATGGACGTGCGCGCCGGCCAGGCGGTTATCGCCCATCGCGGCGAATGGGTGCAGTACAGCACGCCTGAGCCGGAAGGCGCGGAATACGTCGCTATTTGCATCCCGGCCTTTTCGATGAAAACCGTCCATCGTGATGCTTAAACGATTTAAATGAAACTATGGCTGCGCCAAAAAACATAGTTGAATACGTGAATTGCGACTCGCGCCCCCTCACCCCGACCCTCTCCCCCGATGGGGGCGAGGGTGACGGCTCGTTCACAACGTTCTTGCGGCAACCTCACCAAATGGCAAGCAAGATGATTTTTGCATCAATTTAAATGAAATTCGCCGTTCTCCAGTTTCCGGCCAGCAATTGTGACCAGGACTGCGTCCATGCAATCCGCGCACTGGGGCATTCGTCCTTTTTGCTTTGGCATAAGGAAACCTCACTGGGCGAGGCCGACGCGGTCATCATTCCCGGCGGTTTCAGTTACGGCGATTATTTGCGCACCGGCGCGATTGCGCGGTTCAGTCCCGTGATGCAGGCCGTCCAAAAATTTGCTGATGCCGGCGGGCTGGTGCTGGGTGTTTGCAATGGCTTCCAGATTTTGTGCGAAGCGGGCATGCTGCCTGGCGCCCTCGTGCGCAATCGCGATTTGCAGTTCCACTGCGAGCAGGTTTTTCTCAAGACGCAGAATTTCGAAACGGCGTTCACGAACAAAATTCCGCGCGATAAAATTCTCAAAATACCCATCGCCCACGGTGAAGGCTGCTATTTTGCTGATGACGCCACGCTGGCGGCATTGAAGGCGAACAAACAAATCCTCTGGCAATACTGTGACGATGCCGGAAACCTGACGGATAAAGCGAACCCGAACGGTTCCCTGCTCAATATCGCGGGCATCTGCAACGAGCGCGGCAACGTGGCCGGCCTCATGCCGCATCCGGACCGCGCCAGCGAAAATGTCCTGGGCAGTGACGACGGCAAATGGATCTTCGAAAGCGTCATCGCCGCGCTGGAGCAGAAGCGCGCAGCGAAGGCGGCGTGAGTATTCCTGGGGGGGTCTTCAGTAGGTTTCAGTAGCTTATAATAGCCTTCAATAGGTTTCTGATTTGAGCCACAGATGACGCTGGTTTGTCTCACTCAACCTAAATCAAGGGCTGGTTTCATTTTTTGGTTTTAAACGGTTTTGAAACGGTTTGTTTTTGGGTTAATTCATCGACCTTCTTTAACCAGGAACTGTTTGCTACGGTTTGCAATACCTTAAACCGACTCGTCAGAGACCTAATTTCCCCGATACGCTCGCGGACTCGCCCGCAATGCGGATATGGATGGGCTTGCGCCCATGTTTTACTATAAATATGCCGCCCCTACCGGGGCTTTTAGTCAGAGACTCCTTATCACGTAAACGTGACAAGCGTCGTCTCCTACATCCAAATATGTCAAAGAACCAAGAGGCATTTTATCATAGGTCAGGTGACAAGAGGAAGGTAGTGACTACCGCTATTTTTTTGAGAGGCAGATACGGCCATTCTCATTGACCTGAATGATTTACCCGCTAAAATGAGCTATAATAGTCGGAATAGTTTTTAAAATATAGTTACCAGCTTTTATATGGAGAAGATCCGCACAGGCATATTGCCTTTATTTACGAAGAGCTTATTCGTTTGGCTTGGTTTATTTTTCATCTGGTCCTATACCATGGCATGGGGGCAGGCCGTTGACTGGCCGACATTGGGTTTTACGCAGGTCGTTACCACCACATTCGGTCATCCCACCGGGATCGCGCACGCAGGCGATGGAAGCGGACGTTTATTTATAGTACAGCAGCCCGGGGTGGTATCGATTGTTCAAGGCGGCAATGTTTTGGCACAACCATTTTTGAATATTCTCAACCGGGTAAGCACCGGAGGCGCTGAGCAGGGGCTGCTGGGCCTGGCATTTCCGCCAGGATTTTCCACTAAGAGTCATTTCTATGTGGATTACACCCGGGTGTCTGACGGCGCGATTATCATTTCCCGGTTGTCTGTGACCTCAACCAACGCCAATGTTGCTGACCTAAACAGCGAACAAATCATCCTAGTGATTCCAAAACCGAAGCCGCCCGCAACCTATAATAATCATAATGCCGGGCAACTGGCATTTGGACCGGATGGCTACCTGTACATCGGCGTGGGCGACGGCGGAAGCGAAGGAGATCCCTTGAATTACGGGCAGGCAACGACGAATATGTTCGGAAAAATACTCCGGATTGATGTGGAGAACGGGGTTTCGCCTTATGCCGTCCCACCCAGCAACCCGTTTGTTTCAAGCAATAATTTCGTCCATGAAACCTGGGCGTACGGCCTGCGCAATCCGTGGCGCTTTTCCTTCGATGACCTGACTGGTGATCTTTACATTGGCGACGTGGGCCAGAACATGTATGAGGAAGTGGATTTTCAACCGGCGGGTTCGCCGGGAGGTCAAAACTACGGTTGGCGGATAATGGAGGGAGATACCAATTATATTGTCCCCAGTGGATTCACGAACTTCTCCGCGCTGACACTTCCGGTAGCCGTTTATAGTCATTCATCTCTCCCTACGGACCTATCGGGCGCGATCATTGGTGGCTACGTCTATCGCGGGCCCAGTCAACCGCGCATGAATGGAATGTATTTTTATGGCGACTTTGAGGCGGGCTGGATTTGGGGATTGGAACGGAGCGGGACAAACTGGCAAAACCAGATTTTAGTCAATCCCCTGAATAGCTATCCTCAAACTAATTTTATGATCAGTACTTTCGGCGAGGATGACCAGGGCAATCTGTATCTGGCAGACTATTATCGGGGAATCATTTATCAAATCCATGATACGCAGCAAACATGGACGCCCGCATTCTCGCCCGCGGGAGGAACTATCAATTCCAATACTGTCATTATCACCTGCCTGACCACCAACGCGGAAATCCATTACACCACCAATGGCCTTGATCCGACCATTTCTGACCCGATTATTGCTTCTGGAGGAAGCATCGTGGTTACAGCCGGATTTACGAACAAGGCCTGGGCTTTTCGCGCGGATTTAAGTCCCAGTGCTGTTGCCAGGGCGGTCTATACTCTCCAGGCAGCAACTCCGGTATTTTCACCATCTTCGGAGCCTATTACTAACGGCACCCCTGTTTCCATATCGTGTGTTACTCCCGGCGCCACCATTTACTTTACAACCAATGGAACGACGCCCACCACCAGTTCTCCGGCCTATTCCGGTCCGATTATCATGCAGGGTAATACGACCTTAGAAGCGCTGGCGGTTGAAACCGGGTATAACAACAGTTCGATTGCTACCGGCAGCTATTCACTGGCACTGGCGGCAACGCCGACGTTCAATCCTCCGATTGGCCCCATTACCAATGGGACAATCATTTCCATCTCCTGCTCAACGCCACAAAGCACCATCTATTACACGATTGACGGAAGCCCGCCCACCACAAATTCGCCTGTTTATTCCGGACCTTTCCCCATCAATAGCGGGGTGACCGTACAGGCTTTTGCCGCCGCAAATTCTTACGGGAACAGCAGCGTGGCATCGGCTACTTATCTGCTTAAGAGCGTAGAAAGAACTGTAGTGATGACGGTGACTGCTGTCGGGGGTGGAATTTCGCTGCCCCGGGCAGTTTGCCTGGACCAGGCCGGCGATCTGTACGTTGCCAATAGCGGGAATAATTCTGTTTTTAAAATATTAGCTTCAGGCCAGTCATCGCTGGTCGCTAATATTTCCGGTCCATCGGGGATCTGCATGGATCCCACCGGTCATTTGTATGTTGCCAGTGGCAGCCAATATTATGGAAGTGGCGCCAATAATGTCTGGCAAATCCAGGCAAACGGATCGCTTGTTCAGTTTGCGGGTTTCCCGGGCGGTCAAAATGAGATCGGGCAGATCAAGATGGGGATGGATGGCAATATGTATGCCGGATTTTTTTGCAGTGTGCAAAAAATCACGCCGCAGGGAACCGTGTCTTTATTTGGCGGACCGGGAGTGTTCGGCAGCAATACCGGCTGGGGCGAATACGTAGGACTGGGTATCGATTTGGCTACTAACGTTTACGCAGCAACGTTAAATAATGTTTGGGAAATCACGCAGGGTGGTGCGACCAGTTTGTATGCCGGGGGGAACAGTGGATATTGTGATGGCCCCATTTCGTCGGCCGGGTTCCAAAATCTCCAGGATGCGACGGTTGACTCATTTACCAACGTTTATGTCAGTGATGGAACCGCCGTTCGAAAAATCAGCTTTTCAGGCTATGTCAGCACGATGGCAGGCGGGGGGGCTTCGGGTTTTCAAAATGGCCCTGGATCGATGGCTCTCTTCAATGGCGCAGCCGGCCTGTGCATGGACACTAATGGAAACATCTATGTGGCTGATTCGGGCAACAACTGTATTCGCGAGATTTCTCCGGACACCGCTGGCATCGGCATCGCTGACTGGTGGCAGCTTAAATACTTTGGCCATGTTGGCATTGATCCGAATATAGATGCAAACAACAACGGGATGACGGCTTACCAGGATTTTTGGGCGGGCTTAAACCCCACCAACACGGCTTCCGTTTTCAAAATTGAAAAAGCGTTGCTGACCAACAGCGGGACTACAATCAGCTGGGATTCGGTTTTGGGCAAAAATTACACGGTCCAATGGTCGAGTGACCTGGTGACGTGGAATACGCTGGGGAATCCTGTTTCGGGGAACGGCTCGCTTGCCTCAATTATTGACTCGACGCCGGGCCGGCAAAATCACCAGCGGTTTTACCGGGTTTTGGTTAATTTTTGACGAAGTCCACTGCCATTATTGCAAGGCAATGATAACGCCGGATTTTATTTGTACGGCTTGCCGGCAGGCGTTACAAAGGGGACAGGAATGAAAAATGCCAATATTTTTGTGGATGTTGATCTTACGTTAATTGACGCAAACGGGAAAATCCGGTCCGGCGCAGCCGAAGCATTGACTCAGTTAAAAGACAAAGGCTGCCACCTTTTTCTTTGGTCCACGAACGGCGCTGATTATTCGAGGAAGGTTGCCCGAATTAACGGCCTGGAAGAACTATTTGAAAGCTTCTCAGCTAAACCGGACATCATTATAGACGACATGCCAGGAACTGCTTTAAATCCGTTTGTCTTTGACGTGAACGCTGAATCGTCGTGGCAAACACTGGCAGAGAAAATTATAAGCAGGCATATTGATTAATTTGAAAACTGATTTTCAAGGGCATTATTATTCCACCGTTATTGCCAGCGATTTGCAACGGGACGGCATGGGTTTGGAGCTTTACAGAGATGGAAAGCTTATCGCAGAGGTGTTCTATTCTGACGCCACTGGCAAATTCACAATTTCACTTTTCGAGAAGAATCTCCCTATGCCGGTGATTGAGGATTATATTGCGGAGGCCCACACTTGCTTGCCCCCAGTCCAGCCAAGTTAATTGTAGCCTGCCAAAATTCGAATTGTATCAGACTCCTCGACATCTTCATTGACGACTCGCTGACAACACTGTTAAATCCATTGGCCTGTTGACATGACCGAACCAGCCATCACACCCGAGCTTGTAGCCAAGCATAACCTGACGGAGGACGAATATAAAAAAATCCTCGAGATCCTTGGCCGCGCGCCGAACTATACCGAATTGGGAATCTTCTCGGTCATGTGGAGCGAGCATTGCAGCTATAAAAATACGCGGCCACTGCTCAAGACGTTCCCCACGAAATCGCCGAAAATTCTCGTCGGTGCAGGCGAAGAAAACGCCGGCATTATTGACATCGGCGACGGCCTGGCCATCGCGTTCAAGATCGAATCGCATAACCATCCGAGCGCGGTTGAACCCTTCCAGGGCGCGGCCACCGGTGTGGGCGGCATCATTCGCGATATTTTCACGATGGGCGCACGGCCGGTGTGTGCGATCAATTCGCTGCGATTTGGACCCATTGTCGGATCAGATAGCGAGACCAACGGCGCAAAATCGGCGATTGAAAATAACAAGCGCCTCTTTACGGGCGTGGTGAACGGCATCGCGCACTACGGAAATTGTTTTGGGATTCCCACGATTGCCGGGGAAATTTATTTCGATAAATCGTACGAAGGCAACCCGCTGGTGAACGCGTTTTGCCTGGGCGTGCTGCGGCACAGCCAGATTGCCCGCGGCGCGGCCAAGGGCGTGGGCAACCCGGTTTTCTACGTCGGCCCGGCGACGGGACGCGACGGCCTGGCGGGCGCGGCGTTTGCCTCGAAAGATTTGACCGAGGAATCCGCCGAGCAACAACGAGGCGCGGTGCAGGTGGGCGATCCCTTCATGGAAAAGCTGGTGTGCGAAGCGTGTCTCGAATTGCTGGCTACCGGGGCGGTCGCGGGCATCCAGGACATGGGCGCAGCGGGCTTGACCTGTTCCACATGTGAAACCGCCGCGCGCGCGGGCACGGGCATTGAAATCGAGCTCGATAAAGTTCCTCAGCGCGTGCCGAACATGAGCAGCTACGAAATCATGCTCAGCGAATCGCAGGAGCGCATGCTGATTATCGTCCACAAAGGCCGTGAAGAGGAAGTAAAACGGATTTTTGACAAATGGGATTTGCCCTGGGCGGAAGTGGGTTTTGTGACCGACACCGGCCGCATGGTGGTGAAACAGCACGGCAATGTAGTCGCGGATATTCCGGCCAAAAAAATTGCCGACGAATCACCGGTGTACCAGCGTGATGCACAAGAGCCGGCGTACATGAAAGAAGTGCGGGCGTTCCGGCTCGATGAAATTCCGGAGTCCAAAACGCCGATCGAAGATTTAAAAAAGCTCTTAGCATGGCCAAGCATCGCGTCGAAGAACTGGGTTTATCGCCAGTACGACCACATGGTCCGCGACGGTTCAGTCGTTTGCCCGGGCAGCGATGCCGCGGTCATCCGAATCAAGGCCGATTCGCTGCCGGATGCGGACACGGGCACGGCGCCATCCGTCCCGGAAAAGCTCATCGCCATGACCGTGGATTGCAACGGCGCTTATGTTTACCTCGATCCGTTCGAGGGCGGAAAGGCGGCCGTAACGGAAGCGTGCCGGAACCTCGCCTGCTCCGGCGCGGTACCGCTGGGCGCCACAGACAATTTGAATTTCGGCAATCCCTTTAAGCCGGAACTGTTCTGGCAGCTCAAGGAATCCGTGCGCGGCCTGGCGGAAGCCTGCCGCGCCTTTAACGCGCCGGTGACCGGCGGCAATTGTTCGCTCTACAACCAAAGTCCCGCCGGCCCGATTGACCCCACGCCGACCGTAGCGGTGGTAGGTTTGATTGAAAAGCCAGAACATGTTACGACACAATGGTTTAAAGACGAAGGCGATGCCATCATTTTACTCGGCGAAATCGCCAACCTGACCGACCCCTTGCTGGGCCTGGGCGGCAGCGCCTATTTGCAGGTGGTTTACGGAAAGAAGACGGGCACACCGCCACCCTGTGATTTGGAAACGGCCAAGACGTTGCACACCACATTGCTGGGTCTCATCCAGAGTGGGCTGGTGAAGAGCGCGCATGATTGCAGCGAAGGTGGCTTGGCAGTTTGCCTCGCCGAAAGCTGCATGAGCCAGCTCATCGGGCGTGAAACGCCACGGCTGGTTGGCGCAAACATCGATTTAAGCGCGCTTAAGCAGGATGCCATGGCGGCTTTGCGCCAAAACGCCCTGCTTTTCGGCGAATCGCAATCCCGCATCGTCATCACCTGTGCGGCACTCGACGCTGTGAAAGTGGCAGACCGGGCTAAATTAATGGGAGTCCCGGCCATGCAAATCGGCAAGGTCGGCGGCGATAAATTGAACATTAAGACCTCGGCCGGTGAATTTTCCGCGCCAGTGAGCGAGCTTCATGATGCCTGGTGGAATGCCATTGCCCGGGCGATGGCATAGTGTTTTGCTGAGATTTTTTTGAACAGAAATCCTTATTTTCGCTCAAATTCCCGTACAACCGAAATTAACAGGAATTTAACCATTTGATTTAGATTGAGACATTGAAGTAATCTCCGCCGAAATTAATGCGCCAGTTTTTTACCATCGCCGCCAATGCTTTCATGGAATTGGTGCGGCAGCCCATTTTTTTACTGCTGATGACAGCCTCGGTGCTGTTCGAGCTGTTTCTGGCTGTGCCCTATTATTTTGCGTTTGGTGATGAACCGAAGCTGGTTGAAAATTCCACCCTGGCGGTGATGCTCCTGTCCGGCCTGTTTGGCGCGGTCTTGAGCGCTTCGTCATCGCTGGCACGTGAAATCCGCACAGGCACAGCGCTCGCGGTGCTGTCCAAACCGGTTGGCCGCATCAAATTTCTCCTGGGTAAATTTACCGGATTGGCGGCGGCCCTAACGGTTTTGACCTACGTCAATGCAATCGGGATTTTAATCGCGAGCCGGATGGCTTTCGACGCCTACGGGAAGACCGACCTGCCGGCCCTCGGCATTTTCGCGGCGGCCATAGCCCTGGCCTATCTCCTGGGCGGATTCACCAATTTCTTTCTGCGGCGGACCTTTGTGAGCGATGCCGTTTTCGCCATCCTGCTGTTGTCCACGCTGGCCGCCTTTG
The DNA here is from genome assembly GCA_035500235.1 of Pseudomonadales bacterium. Classification (GTDB taxonomy): domain Bacteria; phylum Verrucomicrobiota; class Verrucomicrobiia; order Limisphaerales; family UBA11358; genus UBA11358. The sequence goes on from DATJXK010000211.1 coordinate 10,382, forward strand.
TCATTTTCCGGTTTACCACCCAGATGGAGAGCCTGGGCACAGTGGGCCACGTCAATTGGAACCTGGTGCCCGCGGCTATTTTAATCCTGTTTGCCTTGTGGATTTTGGCGGCGATTGCGCTGGCATGTTCGACGCGGTTTGACACCATTCCGACGCTGGCGATTTGTTCGGCGATATTTTTGCTGGGCCTGATGTCCGATTACTTCTTTGGCCGTCCGGCGGCCGAGGGCCAATGGTGGGCTTCAACGCTTTACAGTGTGATTCCAAACTGGCAACTTTTCTGGCTCGCCGACGCGATTGAAACAGGCAAAGATACGTTTCAATGGGCTTACGTCGGCAAGGCGCTCGCGTACGCGGTTTTTTATGCGGGCGCGGCACTGGCCGCGGGTGCGGCATTGTTTGAAGAACGTGAATTAAGCTGATTTGTTTTAAATTCCTGTGGACCAAAATGTTCCAAAAAATGGCTTGGTGAATTTGATCACTGCGGTGTTCATCTTCATTGCGACGTTTGCTGTCACCTGTTTTGTCAGCTCGCTGGCAGGCATGGGCGCCTCGATCTTCCTCCTAGTGGCCGTCCTGATTACATTTACGAGCTGGTTCCAGATGCGGCTCGAAGAAAATGAGCGCTCCGAAAAACTGGAAATCGACGAGCTTTCCCGCACACGCGGCGAATCGTCGCTGTTCGAAACCAAGGACGGCGAGGTTTTTCCCGCGCGCCGTTCCCGCGAGCAGTTTGAGAAATTTTTCGTCCCGGGCTTTGCGGTTTTGCTTTTCATCATCGAAGCCGGCGGCGCATGGGTGCTGTGGCGGTCGATTGGCAAAGGGAACACGTCCATTATTGACGTGCGCGCCATGGCGTCGCTTTCATTGTTCGCCATTTTTGCGCTGTTGCTGTTTTTAATCGGCCGGTTTTCCGTGACGATGGCGCGGCTGGAGGACCACCGGCTGTTGCGCCCGGGGGCGAGCTTCATTTTGGCAGGGGCTTACGTTTGCTTCTTCACGGCGCTGGCCATTACTGCGGTCAAAACGCAATATCCCCATGCGGACGTTTGGCTCGCGCGCGGATTCTGCATCCTGCTGGGAGTAATGGCGGCGGAAATCCTTTTGACGTTGCTGCTGGAAATTTACCGGCCCCGCGTGCGCGGAAAAATTTCACGCCCGTTATATGACAGCCGGCTCATCGGCATCCTGGCGCAGCCGGAAAGCCTGTTTACCACCGCCGCGCAAACATTGGATTACCAATTTGGCTTCAAGGTTTCCGAAACCTGGTTTTTCAAGTTGCTCAAGGAAAACCTGCCTATCCTGATACTGGCGCAACTGGTGATTTTGCTCCTGTCGACTTGCGTGGTTTTCGTGGACGCGGGCGAGCAGGCGGTATTGGAACATTTTGGAAAGCCGGTGGAGGCTTTCACCGCAGGCGTGCATTTCAAATGGCCGTGGCCGGCGGATAAGGTATATCGCTATCGCACGGCGCAAATTCAATCGCTGTACGTCGGTTTTGAGCCGGATACGAATGAGGTAAAGACGATCCTCTGGACCGTAGCCCACAATAAAGAACAGAATTTCCTGGTTGCCACGCATATGGCCGATACTGTGGCCAGTGAAACGCCCGAAGAAACAGGGATTTTCGACCAGGCACTCAAAGCGCCGCCGGTAAGCCTGATTACCGTCAGCATTCCCATTCAATTTGAGATCACCAACGTCATGCAATGGGCCTACCACAATAGCGATGCGACCAATTTGCTGGGTGATTTGGCGTATCGCGAAGTCGTGCATTTCCTCGTGGGGCAGGACATTGACAATGTGCTTTCCCAGGGACGGCTCGAAGCGGCGCAGGAATTGCAAGGCCGCATCCAGGATGACGCCGATGCGCATGACCTGGGCGTGAAAGTGCTTTTTGTTGGATTACAGGACATCCATCCGCCGACCCCGGTGGCCAGTGATTATGAAAAGGTCGTGGGGGCGGAACAAATCCGCCTGTCAACCAACCTCGTGGCGCAGGCCTATGCGATCATGGCTACTTCATTGTCGCAGGCGCAGGCAGTCGCCACGACCAATGCCGCCGAAGCAAACCGTTTTCAATTGGTAACGGAACAATATAGCCGCGCGGACCTGTTCACGAATCAGATTGCCGCGTATCTATCGGCGCCGGCGGTCTATAAGCAGCGCGCCTATTACACCATGTTTGTAGAAGCGACGAAAAGTTCGCGCAAATATGTGATGCTGGTCACGAACGTCCAGCCGAATTTGTATATTGATCTCCAGGATAAAATCCGCGCGGATTTGCTGAACCTGAATCCGGAATAATTTCGCCATGAATAAAAGAAATGTTTTAAACCTCATTGTGGGCGCAGCGCTCGTCGTTGTTTTTTTGCTGCTGCTATTCACCTTCCAGGTGCGCCAGTCTGAAGTCGCGCTGGTACTTACGTTTGGCAAGCCGGGCGCCACGCCCATCACGCAGCCGGGCTTGTATTTCAAGTGGCCGTGGCCGATCCAACGCGTTTACCGCTTTGACAGCCGGGTGCAGAATTTCGAAGACAAATTGCGGCAGACACTCACGGCGGACAATAACAACCTGATTTTGACGGTCTATGTCGGCTGGAAGATTTCTGATGCCTCGGAATTTTATCCCAAATTTGTCGGCTCCGTGCCTGCCGCGCAGCAGGCGCTGGAAAAAATCCTGGCTACGGACCAAAGCTCGGTGGTCGGCAAACATACCTTGTCCGATTTCGTCAATTCCGACCCCAAAGACTTGAAGTTTGACGAAATGGAAAAGGCCATCCAGGACGCGGCCCAGGCGGAACTGAGCACAAACAACTACGGCATCCAATTGGAATTCCTGGGTTTCAAAAAAATCGAATTGCCCGAGAGCGTCACGCAGTCCGTGTTTGACCGGATGAAAGCAGAGCGCCAAAAGCTGATTAGTGCGGTGGTCAACCAGGGCGCCCGGGAGGCGTCTATCATCAAGTCTGACGCCGACCGCACAGCGGCCGAAACCATCGCCAATGCGAATGCGACGGCGAAGCATATCCAGGGCGAAGGCGACGCCGAGGCGGCAAAGGTGCTCCCGACCTTCCAGGAAAATCCGCAACTCGCCAATTATTTGCTGCGCCTGGATGCATTGCGCCTCTCACTAAACCAGCAAACGACCTTAATCCTGGACGAGCGCAATGCGCCGTTTGATTTGTTCGCCGGCCTGCCCACCAATTCGCCAGCCCAATAATTTCCATGAACGGTCACGAACATCACGACCACGACCACGAGCACAAGCCCGACGCGCCCGAAACGCACGACGCCGGTTCCCAGGCATTGGCGGAAGCGCTGGGCAGCAGTTTCACGATTGTAAAAATCGTCATGGGACTCATGGTCATTGGGTTTATCATTAAATGTGCTTTTAATGTGCAACCACAGGAACGGGCTATCATTCTCCGTTTTGGCAAGCCGGTTGGCGCGGGAGAAAAAGCCTTGCTGGGACCGGGTTTGCATTGGGCGCTTCCGTATCCGATAGATGAAGTGGTCCGTATTCCCATATCGCAAATCCAAACCGTCACTTCGGACAATGGCTGGTATTTTACAACGCCGGAACAGGAATTGAGCGGCGAGGAATTACCGCCTGGCATGTCCCTGAACCCCGCGATTGATGGCTACGTCCTGACGGCGGACCATGGCATTGCCCATGTGCGGGCGACGCTGTCTTATCACATCACCGACCCCATCCAATACGTTTTCAATTTCGTCAATGCGTCGAACGCGGTGCAAAACGAGCTCGACAATGCCGTACTCTATTCCGCGGCACAATTCAATGCGGATGATATCCTGATCAATGATGTGGAGCGTTATCGTGAAGCAGTCCAGGAACGCATGACGGATTTGATCGACAAGGATAATTTGGGAATCGCGATCGATACCTGCACCATCGATAAAACGCCTCCGCGGCAACTTACGGATATTTTCAACCAGGTGACCGACGCCCGCCAAAACCGCGCCAAGGTCCTCTATGACGCGCATAATTACGAGAACCAGATGACCAATAACGCCGGGGCAGTGGCGGCAAATGTCGTTAATCTCGCGCAGTCCACTAAATTTAACTACGTCGCCAACCTGAACGCCGAGGCCAAGCGGTTCAGCGATATCCTGCCGTACTACAAGACCAATTCCTCACTGTACGTGCAGCAAACCTTTGTGCGAATGATCGGCCCGGCGCTGACGAATGTGCAGGACAAATGGTTCCTGCCGGTTCATGCCGATGGCAAACCGTACGAAGTTAGGTTATTATTAAATCGCGTGCCGCCCCAGCCGGTAGAGAAGCCGGCAGGGCAGTAATCGCGGAAGGTTTTTTTATGCAAGTTACGTCACTTTTAAGCCAGCACGAACATGACCATAAGCACGAACACGATGATTCGTGCGGTTGCGGCCACGACCATGAACATTCTTCGGTCCATTTGTGGCAGGCGGTCCTGGGCATCGTGCTCGTCCTGAATGCGTTTGTAGTGGATTGGCTCTTCCCGGAAGGCGCCACTGTTTCCAGCTTCAGCGCATTTTTTGGCGCGATCATTTTGATGTATCCCATTGTTGTAACAGCCATCAAGGATCTACGCGCCGGCCGGCTGAGCATCAATGAGTTGGTCGCGATCGCGGTGCTCGCGGCCTTTGCGTCCGGCGCCATTGGCATCGTCAACGGCCAGTACGCAGCCGCCAACGGCATGAACGAAGGCTTATTCAGTCCCGACGCCAGCGTTGGTTACAAGACCGCCGGGCTGATCGCCTTCCTGATGCTCATGGGTGAAGTCATCGAGACCCGCACCGCTGAAGGCGCGCGGCAATCCATCGAATCGCTGATCAAACTCACGCCTACCAAAGCGCGGCGCATTTTAAAAGATGGCAATGAAGAAGAAGTTGCCGCCAGCGAACTCAAGATTGGCGATGTCATCCGCATCCGCCCCGGTGATAACGTGGCGGCGGACGGCGTAATTGTGAACGGCCAGGGCTCGCTGAACCAGGCCACCATCACCGGTGAATCATTGCCGGCGGATAAAAAGGCCGGCGAGGAAGTTTTCGCCGGAACGCAAAATCTTACGGGTGTTTTGGAAGTGAAAGTCAGCCGTGCGGGCGAGGACACCACACTGGGCCGTGTGCGCGGGCTAATCCTGGCGGCCGAAAAAACCAAGCTGCCTATCATGAAAATCGTGGACCAGTACATGGGCTATTACACGCCGCTCGTGCTGCTCATCGGTATTTTGGTCTGGGCCTTTACCCACGACTTGAACCGCGTGATCGCCGTCTTCCTGGTTTCCTGTCCCTGCGCGTTTATTTTAGCAACGCCTACCGCGATGGTGGCTGCCCTTTCCGCCGCTGCACGCCTGGGAATTTTAATCAAGAACGTCGCCGACATTGAGTTGGCCGCAAAAATCAATGCGTTCGTATTCGATAAAACGGGCACACTTACGACCGGCCAGCTCGCGGTGAGCCGCCTGGCCCCGATTGGGGAAGTTAAGCCGGCTGAATTGCTTTTACTCGCCGCCTCGGCCGAAAAATACAGCAACCATCCTACCGCCAAAGCCCTTGCCCAATTGGCGGGCGAAGCCGGCGTGCCGTTGGCGGAGCCGAAAGACTTTGCCGAAACAGCCGGACGCGGCGTGAAAGCGGAAATCGGCGGGGCGAAAATTTTGGTGGGCCGCGCGCAATGGCTCAAAGACAACGGCGTGGATTCGCAATTTGAAAAGTCCGTGGACCTCAATGAAGCGGAAGGCTGGAGTTTGATTTTTGTAGCCCGCGACGGCAAATGCGTCGGCTGGGTGGGTTTGCAGGACAAGACCCGCTCCGGCGCCAAAGACGCTCTCGCAGAACTCAAGGACGCTGGCGTCCGCCGCGTCGCGATGATTTCCGGCGATCGCCAGCCCGTGGCCACCCGCGTGGCCGCTGAAATCGGCTGTGAAGAGGCCAAGGGCGATTGCCTGCCGCAGAACAAAGTTGAATTTGTCCATGCGGTGAAGGCCAAAGGCTATCGCGTGGCCGTCGTGGGTGACGGTGTAAACGACGCCCCGGCCCTCGCGGCGGGGGACATCGGCATCGCCATGGGCGCGGCCGGCAGCGAAGTAGCCATTCATAGCGCCACTATCGCACTGATGAATAACGACCTGCGTCGTTTGCCGTTTTTAGTGCAGCTCTCGCGCAGCGCCCGCGCGGTCATTAACCAGAATTTCGCGTTTGGCGTGTGCTTCATCGTCCTGGGATTGTCGGCCTCGGCCTTTGGCTTTATTGGCCCCATCACGGCCGCCATCCTGCATGTGACCGGCACGCTCATCGTCATTTTCAATAGCGCCCGTCTCGTTCGCAAAGGCGAGGAACTGGAGCATTTCCACGCAGAAATGGAAGAAGCGCCGCGCCGCGCCTCCGGCCAAATGACACCGAAGACGGCGTGAGTGAAACGGGGTGGTTTCCACCACAGGCGCATCGCGTTGGAAATTAAACAAATCCGGCCTTGTCGCTGTCTAAGAAAAAAAGCTAATTAAGAAAATCATGCCCGTCGCCGAACCTATTTTAAAAACGGAAGCCGGAGCGGATAAAACTGCCGAGACAGTGATATCCGTGCGCGGCCTTACCAAAATCTTCAAGGATTTCTGGAACCGCCCCAAGGCCCGCGCCGTGGACAATGTGGATTTTACCGTCCGCCGCGGCGAAGTCTTCGGATTACTCGGGCCCAACGGCTCCGGCAAATCCACGACGGTCAAGCTCCTCCTGGGCCTGCTTAATCCCACACGCGGGCACATCGAAGTCTTTGGCCATTCGCCGCATCACGTCCAAACCAAGTCGCGCATCGGTTATTTGCCTGAGGAATCCTATTTGTACCGCTATCTCAACTCGCGCGAGACACTGGACTTCTTCGGGAACCTCTTTCATTTAAGCCCCGGGGAACGCGAGAACCGCGCTGGTCAATTGCTGGAAATGGTCGGCCTGGGCAAAACGCAAACGCGGCCCGTCGGTGAATTTTCCAAAGGCATGCAGCGGCGCATTGGCCTCGCGCAGGCGCTCATCAACGACCCGGATTTGGTCATCCTGGACGAACCGACCGCCGGCCTCGATCCCATCGGCTGCCGCGAAGTGAAAGATTTAATTGTCGCCCTGGCGCGCCGTGGCAAGACGGTTATCCTGAGCAGTCATTTGCTTTCAGATGTTGAAGACGTTTGCGATCGCGTCGTCATTTATTACGGTGGTAAAATCCAGGCCGCCGGCACGCTGAAAGAGCTGTTGTCCGAGCCGGATACGCTCCGGATTACGACGCCTGTACTGCCGCGCCCCACCCTGGAGCGCGTCCTGGAAATCATCCGCAAAGATATTACTTCCGGCGAAGTTCGCGTGGATAACCCCACGCAAAACCTCGAAAGCTACTTTCTACAGGTCGTACAAAAGGCGCGTGAAGCGGCCCATGAAACCAGCGGCGCGCAATCCGGCGCGCGCGTGGCCGCGTACTTGCGGGCAGGCGTGGATGAACGCCCCGCTACCGACAAGCTGCTCGAAAAACTTGCCTTACCCTCGGCCGCGCCAGTCATCGAGAAACCCGCGCCGTCCACCGAACCTAAAGTGGATGAGAAAAAGCTCGAAGCCATGGCCCGCCCTGAATCCGCGCCGGCGAAAAAGGCCGAGCCGGAACAAAAGCCGGTGGATTTGTCCAAAGTAGACGAGAAGCTCTCGTCGCTGCTCGGGGACAAAAAATAATTTTCGTCTCCGATCGCCAGTAATTCCTGATGCAAAAAATTCTCGCCATAGCATGGTTGACGTGGAAGGCAGCCATCCGGTTTCGCCTGTTCGCGGTCATCGCCGTGCTGCTGGTGCTGGCCGTCGTCGGCCTGCCGTTGATCGTCAAAGACGACGGCACGGCGAATGGTTTTACCCAGATTATTTTGACCTACACATTGAGCGCCGTCACCACGCTGCTCGGTATTTCCACCCTTTGGCTTTCCTGCGGCACGCTCGCCCGCGATATCGAGGAATGCCAGATCCAGGTCATCGCGACCAAACCCATCGCTCGCTGGCAAATCTGGCTGGGCAAATGGCTGGGAATCGCTTCGCTCAACGCCGTCCTGCTCATTCTGGCCGGGAGTTGCATTTACGGCCTGCTCCAATGGCGCGCTTCCAAATTACCCGCGCAGGAGCAGGCTGATTTGCGTTCGCAAGTCATGGTCGCCCGCGGTACGGCGAAAGAGCAAAATTACGACGCCGAAATCGACGCGGAGACCCAGCAGGTTTTACAAAACCGTCTCAAGCAAAGCCCCGTGACCACCGCTGATATCGCGGAAGTGCGCAAACAGATTCGCGAGCAGGTAAAAGCAGATTTTCAGCTCGTCCCGCCGGGATACACGCGCGAATGGAAAATCAACCTGGGATCGGCCATCGGTTATCTGCAAAACAAACCGCTGCAATTGCGGATTAAATTTAATGCCGCCAACCATAGCCCTTCAGGCACTTATATGGGAGCCTGGCAAATTGGAGACCAGAACTCCTCCAATGTGGTGCAGATTGCGCAGGCCAGCCTCACTCCTGACAATTTCCATGAATTTCTCATCCCGCCCAACCTCTTCAAAAGCAACGGCGAACTCGACATCGTTTTCCTCAACGCCAACGACACGGCGCTGCTGTTCCCCCTGGAGGATGGCATGGAAGTGCTCTATCCCGAAAGCAGCTTTACGGTTAACTACATCCGTGCGCTGGGCATTATTTTTTGCTGGCTGGTCCTGCTCTCGGCGATTGGACTGATGGCCGCAAGCTTCCTGTCCTTCCCCGTGGCGACGTTCTTTTCACTGGCCTTGCTGGCGGTAGCTTTCTCCAGCGATACCCTCGCCGAAGCGATTGACACTGGCGGTGGCCCGGTCACTACCCATTCCCTCAACGATCTGATCATGACCCCGGTTTACGCAGGGCTATTGTACCTGGTCAACCTGGCCGAAAGCTTTTCGCCCATCGATGCCGTCAGCACGGGCCAGAGCATTCCATGGAGCGAACTGGGCGCGGCATTCGGGCAGATCATTTTACTCCTCGGCGGAATCTTTGCCCTGATTGGGATCATTTTATTCAACCGGCGCGAACTGGCCAGGGCGCAAAACCAATGAACACGCGCGCCAAAAAAACCATCCTCCTGCTGCTGGCCGCTGTGCTGCTTTTCGCATCCGGCCAGTTACAGAAATCGTTAAATCAGGACCGCGACAAATTAGGCCTGACCTATGCGACACCGTTGCAAGACGCCCCTCCCGTGTTGGCGCTGTTTACCCAGGCACTCGGCGGTTTCCGCGGGCTCATTTCCAATTTCCTTTGGATGCGCGCCAACGACCTGCAAATCAACGACAAATATTTTGAAGCGGCGCAACTGGCAAACTGGATTACCGATTTGGAGCCGCACTTCGCACAAGTTTGGGTTTATGAAGGCTGGAACATGGCCTACAACATATCCGTTAAATTCACCGATTTTGGCGATCGCTGGCGCTGGGTAGAAAACGGCATCGAACTCCTCCGCGACCGCGGCCTGCTTTATAATCCGGACAGCACGCTGATTTATCGCGAACTCGGCTGGTTCTTCCAGCACAAGATGGGACAGAACCTCGACGACGCGAACGTCTATTACAAAACGGCGTGGGCCAAGGAAATGACGCCGTTTTTTGGCCCGCACGGCACCAATATTGATAACCTGGTTAACCCCCAAAACGCCGAGGACCGGACGAACGCCTTCATTCTCAGCACGAAATATAAAATCAACCCGGCTTTTGCCAAAAAAGTGAATGAGGAATGGGGCCCGCTTGACTGGCGGCTGCCCGAAGCGCATGCCATCTATTGGGCTTCCGTGGGTCTCGACCAGGCCGCGAAACATCCCAATAACGTTAAACCGGAAGATTTGATCCAATTGCGCCGCGTTGTTTACCAATCGATGCTCCAAACGTTTGACCACGGCGCTATCATTGATAACCCGTTCGTTAAAGAGATCGAAATGGGCCCAAACGTCCCGCTTATTCCCAAAGTAAACGACGCCTACGAAGCCTTCATGAAGGACGACACCAACAATGCGCAGCACATTGCTGTAGCCCACCGAAATTTTTTGGCGGATGCCGCTTACTTTCAATACGAGCAAAATAATATCCCCGAAGCGCAGAAATGGTATAAATTGCTCAGCCAATTGTACCCGGATAAAACCTTGCTTGATAACGATCCTAATTCATATCCACGAAATTTGACGCTCGACGACTTTGCCGTTGGGCGGGTAAACCAGGACTTTCATGATACCTCGCAAAATAATACCACTGCCGCCATTGAAGGATTGCTAATTCGGGCTTATGAAGCCATGGCGCTCGGTGATGAAGACCGTTATACCGGCCTGACTTTGCTGGCCAGAAAAGTTTATAACCGGTATCAAGACCAGGCCGGAAAATATGAAAAGAGCTTCAACCGTACCAAGTTGCCGCCCTTTAAGGATCTAAACCAGGTTGTCCTCGACCATATCCTGGATCCTCAGAGCGGCCTGCCTTACGCTGCGCGCGCCGTCATCCGTACCCAACTCAAGATGCCGCCGGAAGGCAAAGCCAGCTCCGCCAGTGCTTCGACAAATTCCGTGCCGATGTCCATCTCTTCACCTACAAATGCGCCGTCCACGAATTCTGTGGCGCCATAATTCTTCGCTCCCTGTTTTTTCGTGCGTTTCAGCCATTTTATCGCTTATCCTGTATGTCAGTGGCTGAATCTTCATCACATAAAAAATCGCATGCGCCGGTGCCGGCCGGTGCCGGCAAGCGTCCGCTTCGCGTGGGGCTGATTTCCCTTGGTTGCGCGAAAAATCTCGTGGATGCCGAGATCATGCTCGGTTCACTTTTAAAAGACGGCATCCAAATCACCAATGACGCCGCGCAGGCCGACGCCCTTATCGTCAATACCTGCTCGTTCATTGATTCCGCCCAGGAAGAAAGCGTGGATGCCATCCTGGAATCCGCTGAAGTCCGCAACGCCAAAAACCGCGGCCAAAGCCTCATTGTTTCCGGCTGCCTGCCCCAGCGTTTCCGCGATGAACTCCCCAAGCTTCTGCCGGAAGTGGATGCCTTCATGGGCATAGACCAGGTAGCGCAGGTCTCGGAAATCGTGAAGGGGGCCATTGAGAAGCGCAGCGAGCGAATCTCAAAACCCGCGCCGAAGAAAACTAAAATTCAAAAGAAATCCAAATCTCAAATCGTCGAACGATTTGCTGAATTGGATAAAACCGGACAGGAAAAACACCATCATGAGCCCCTGCTGGAAGTCCACCAGCGTCCCACGTTCATCCCCGATTTTGCCACACCGCGTTTTCGCCTGACGCCGAAGCATTTTGCCTACGTGAAAATCGCCGAGGGCTGCAATCATCCCTGCAGCTTCTGCATCATTCCGCGCATGCGCGGGTCGCATCGCAGCCGAACCCAGCGCGATATCGTGGCCGAGGCTAAAGCGCTCATTGCTGATGGCGTGAAGGAAATAAACCTTATCTCGCAGGACTCGACTTACTACGGCCTTGATTTGCGTCCCAATCACAGCCGCGCGATTTCATCGCCGGAAAAATTCACTGCTGCCGCCAAATCACTCTCCGCCGAAGCCACGACGATATGCACGTTGTTGCGCGAGCTGAATTCCATCGAAGGCGATTTCTGGATCCGCCTGCTTTACACACACCCGGCGCATTGGACGGATGAACTTATCCGGACGATCGCCGATTGCCCGAAGGTCGCTCGCTACGTAGATATGCCGCTCCAGCATATCCACGACAATATGCTCGAACGCATGCGCCGCGAGACCTCGCAGCAATACATTAGTGACCTGATTAAGAAAATTCGCGCCGGAGTCCCGGGAATCGCTCTCCGGACAACTTTCATCGTCGGTTTCCCCGGGGAAACGGAAGCCTCTTTTGAAACCCTGCTTGATTTCATTCGCGAAACGAAATTCGAGCGTTTAGGCGTTTTTGCTTATTCCAAGGAAGAGGGCACGCGCGCGGGCAGCATGGCCGGGCAAATTTCCGACGCAGTGAAACAAAAGCGCCGCCAACGGGCCATGGCCGGGCAGCACGATGTTGCGATCGCCGTCTCGGAGGGCTTCGTCGGCCGCACCCTCAAGGTGCTGGTCGAAGGCCAGGCTGATGCCAAACAACTAAAAGCGGCCAATGTCAGCTCCTGGGAACACGGCTTGATTCGTGAAACCGACCAACATACCCGCCAGATAAAAGGCCATTATTTCGTGGGCCGCGGGGAGGCCGATGCCCCGGACATTGACGGCCGGGTATTCATTCGCGGCCAGTTGCCCATCGGCGAATTTGCCCATGTTAAAATTATTGGCCATACCGATTACGATTTGATTGCGCAACCAGTCTGAAATAGATTTCGGCCAATGATTCATCCCACGGCTGTCATTCATCCCAAAGCAAAACTTGATTCCACGGTCCGAGTGGCTGCCTATGTCGTCATTGATGAGGGTGTGGAATTAGGACCGAATTGCATTGTCGGGCCGCATGTCTACCTGACTGGCCTGACCAAAATTGGCGCCGATAACGTCTTTCATGCCGGCACCGTAATTGGCGACGCCCCGCAGGATTTAAAATATAAAAACGAGCCTACCCGCCTGCGTATTGGTGATAAGAATGTCTTCCGCGAGCACGTGACCATTCATCGGTCCAATAAAATTGCCGAGGATACTGTAATCGGCTCCCGGAATTTGTTCATGCAGCACTCGCACGCAGGCCATAACTGCATCATCGGTGATGACACCATTATTGCCGGCGGCACACTGTTGGCCGGGCATGTGGTGGTGCAGGACCGCGCGTTTGTTTCCGGCAACTGCCTGGTGCACCAGTTTTGCCGTATCGGGACCCTCGCCATGATGCAGGGCGGGGCGGCGATCAGCCTGGATCTGCCTCCCTTCTGCGTTTCTCCCTATAGCCGGGGCAATATGATGTGCGGACTAAATGTGATCGGCTTGCGCCGCGCCGGTTTTTCCCCTGAACAGCGCCTGGAATTGAAAAAAGCTTACCGGCTGCTTTTCCGCAGCGGGAAAAATTTGCGGGAAGCCCTGGCGGAAGCACAAAAACTCTTTACGGACGGACCGGCTAAGACTTTATTGGATTTCGTGGCCAGCGCCAAACGTGGTGTTTGCTCGGACATCAGCAGTGATGATGGTGGAGAAGAGTAGCCAAACCATTTTGATTGCGCTCATGAATCATAAGTCATAAACCATGGGAGAAACGTTATGTATAGGATTATCGGAGCGGACGGACGGCAATATGGCCCGATAAGCGCGGACCAAATCCGGCGCTGGATTACAGAAGGCCGTGCCAACGCCCAAACCCGAACGCTGGCTGAAGGCGCCGCCGAATGGAAACCGCTGGGCAGCTTCCCGGAATTTGCCGCCTATTTTACCCCCCAGGCTCCGCCGCCGATTAATCCAGTCACAGGAAGCCATCTGCGCACAACCAATTCCTTCGCCATTTGGGGAATGGTTTTTGGAATTTTAGCTATTGTTTGCTGCTGCCCAAAAATCCTGTTCGGCGCGTTGGGACTGATTTTTTCCCTCGTGGCGCTCTCACAAATTAACGAACGCCCCGACTTCTACGAAGGCCGCGGCTATGCCATTGCGGGTATTGTTCTTTCAGCATTGGGACTGCTCTTCGCGCTTTCCTCTATCCTGTTTGCTTTGGCCTGGCATCCTGAGTTTAACCCGGGGTACCACTACCATCATTTTTAACGCATGGACGCGCCACCTCAACCCAGCCCGCCGAGACTCGCCGCGCAGCCTTCGCTTGGGCTTTTCACCGGGGTAATACTTGGATTGGTTGCCGTTTTCGGCGCAGCCGTTCTGTTCTTTTTTGATCCTACCAAAAATAATTTTTATCCCATCTGCCAATTTCACCTGCTGACTGGCTTATATTGTCCGGGTTGCGGGGCCACGCGCGCTTCTTACCAATTATTGCATGGGAATTTTTCTACGGCCCTGCACGATAATGCCCTGTACGTCGTTTCGCTCATGGCCCTGGCCGTCCGAGGCATTTGGTTCTTAAAAAGGCGATTTTACCATCAGCCGGTGCGTTTTTTCATTCCGCCTTATGCTTTATGGACGTTCCTGGGCGTTGCGATTATCTTTGTGGTGCTGCGAAACATGCCGGTGTTTTCATTTCTGGCGCCCCTACAATAACCCGGGCCGTATCTCGGGAGATTTTTCGCTTTTGTGAACCCGCCGGCTCGTGTTCAATTCCTGTGATATGAGTCTGACCCATCCATTAACGACAACGACATTTGAGCTTCCCGGCTATCGTGTGACCAAATCGTTTGGTGTGGTGCGCGGCATCATCGTGCGCTCGCGCTCGGTTATCGGCAACTTTGGCGCCAGTATCCAGAGCATTTTTGGCGGGAACATCTCGCTCTATACGAGCCTGTGCGAACGCGCCCGCGAAGACGCATTTAACCTCATGCTGACTCATGCCGGCGCTCTCGGCGCCAACGCCGTTATTGGCGTGCGGTATGACGCCACGGAAATCGCCCAGGGCATCACTGAAGTCCTTTGTTACGGCACGGCTGTGTATGTGGAAACGGCTTAACCGGGCACAACGGAAATTCTAATCTGAACCAACGACATGGCTGGACATAGTAAATGGGCGAAGGTTAAGCGTCTCAAAGGCGCCCTGGATGCCAAACGCGGGAAAATTTTTTCCAAACTCGCGCGCGAAATCACCGTTGCGGCCAAAATCGGCGGCGGCGACCCCGACATGAATCCGCGCCTGCGAATGGTTTTGCTCAAAAGCCGCGGCGCTAACATGCCGGCCGACAACATTGAGCGGGCTATCAAAAAAGGCGTGGGTGGCGGTGAAGTCGTCAATTTCGACGATCTGACGTACGAACTTTACGGGCCGCACGGCGTTGCGCTGCTGGTGGAAGTCAGCACGGACAATCGCAATCGCACTGCCGCGGACGTGCGCAGCCTCATCACCAAAAGCGGCGGTTCTATTGCCACTCCGGGCTCCGTCAGCCGCCTCTTTCAACGCAAAGGCCAGATAATCGTCTCCAAAGAAAATGCCAATGAGGACAAATTAATGGAACTGGCGCTCGAAGCCGGCGCGGAAGATTTCAAAACCGAAGTGGAAGGATTTGAAATTTTAACCGAGCCGGTTAACTTTGAGGCTGTGCATAAAAGGATTGAGGGGGCGGGAATCAAATGCGAAGCGGCAGAAATCACGTCGCTACCCGCTATTACGGTGCCGCTGAATGGCGAAGCGCAAGTTGCTGCGGTAAACAAACTCATCGAAGGACTGGAAGATCACGACGACATCAAGGAAGTCTTTTCGAACGCCGAATTTCCGGAAACATGAAACGGAATGACCAGGGTAATATTTTGGCTGCCCGCATTTTTCATTCGTTTTCGTGGTTAACTTTGGACCATGAAAGCACTGAGCGCTGATACCTTACTGGCACGGGTGCTGCACCGGCTGGCGCTGGCGATCATCCGCCATCCGCGCTGGTTCTTTTGGCCGCAGGTTTTCCTGGCCATGGTCTGCGTCGTCATTACCATCGCCTTCCTTCGATTTGACCCCGACCAGAGCAACCTGGTTTCCCCCACACTGAAGTACCAGCAGAATTTCCTGCACCTGCAGAAAGAGTTTCCGCAACAAGGCAACGACCTGGACGTGGTCGTGCAAAGCGATGACCCGGAAAAAAACCGCCAGTTCATCGAGCGCCTGGCGGCCAAAATGATCCCGGAAACGAATTTGTTCTCCGATGTCTTCTACGAACACGACCTGGCGGCCATGGGCACGGAGGCGTTATTTTTCGTCCCGCAGGAAGACCTCTCGGCGATCAAGACCACCCTCCATGATGAGTTACCTTTCATCGCCCAATTCACCCAGACGACCAATCTCCCGTCGTTTTTCGAAGAAATTAACGCGATGTTCCGCAATTCGTCCGCGGACACCAATGCCCAGACCGATGCGATGATCCAATCATTACCGTTCCTCACGGGCATCTTGAACCAGGCGACCACCGCCCTCCAAAGCACCGGCAAACCGGTTTCTCCAGGCGTGGCCTCACTTTTCGGCGCCACGGACCTTTCGGACATTTACATCACCCTGGCTCACGGCCACATCTTCCTGCTCCGGACCCATCCTCCAGTGAGCGAGTCTGACAGCACGCTTCCCACAATGTGGTCCCTGATTAAAGGCGCGATCTCTTCAAAACCTTCGCCCAATGGGGATGTGACCGGTGCAGCCATTGACCGCTTGCGTGAACTCATCAAAGAGACCCAGGCAGAGGTTCCGGGCGTTAACGTCGGCCTTACCGGCGAACCAGTGCTGGATTATGACCAGATGACCTCATCGCAAAAGGACACGACACTCGCCAGTATCGTATCGCTCGTCCTGTGCGCGTTGATTTTCATTTATGGTTATAATGAAACTGGCCGTCCCATCAAATCGGCCTTTTGCCTGGTCATCGGGCTTTGCTATACGCTCGCGTTTGCAGCGTTAACCGTGGGCCATTTGAACGTCTTGACCATTACCTTTGTGCCGATGCTCATCGGGCTGGCCATCGATTTTGGCGTACATCTGATTACGCGTTATGAAGAAGGGCTGCGCCACGGCCAATTTAAAAAGACCGCCTTAATGAAAGCCATGGTTTATACCGGGCAGGGAATTTTTACCGGGGCGTTCACCACTGCGGGAGCGTTTATCGCGATGATTTTTACCAATTTCCGCGGCATCCAGGAAATGGGGATCATTTGCGGGGGCGGCCTATTGCTATGCCTGGTCCCGATGCTAACTATGTTGCCGGTTATGCTCATGCGGGGGCGGCAAAATGTCATGGATCATGAGATTAAGGAAGACCTGGCCCGTGCGCGCATTGAGAACACCTGGCTGGAAAGGCCGGCCGTCGTTATTGGAGTCACACTTTTCCTTTGTGCGCTCTCGGCCACGCAAATTTACAAGCACAAAATAAATTTCAATTATGATTTGATCGAAATGCAAAGCCCGTCACTGTCTTCCGTCGTCTTTCAGCATTTACTGGCCAATTCCGCCGGGCAATCGGCTTTGCCTGGCGCGGTGGTGGCCACCAATCTTGAGAACGCCATTGCCCTGTCCGATAAAATCAAAAAATTGCCAACCGTGGCAACCATAGAACCCTCGCCCGATGTGTTGGAAAATTTTATCCAGTCCAACCAGGTCAAAAAATTGCCGTATATCCGCGGGATAAAAAAGGAAGTCTCGCCCTTGAGCTTTAGGCCGCCTGACCTGCAACCCGTCAATCTCAATGATTTTAGCGCAACGTTATACTCCCTTTACGGTTATTGCGGGGCGGCGCTGGCGCAAATTGGCACCAACGATCCCGCTCTATCCAAACAATTAGTGACTTTGCGCGACTCCATCGAAAATCTCCGCCGAGCCATGTTGTCAGGCGATGCAGTGACGCGGGCCGGCCATTCGCAGACGCTGGCCGAATTTCAGCAGGCATTCTTCAATAACGTGCGCACAGCGTTCGATTCACTAAAAGATGAAAATATCGGGACGCTGGAGGTGACCAGCCTCCCTGCCCCGGCCCGCGACCAATTTGTTGGCAAGAATGGTGAGTTTTTGTTACAGGTATTCCCTAAAGCCGATATCTGGCAACGCACCAACCAGGCGGCATTCATTGCCGACTTGCGGACGGCTGATCCCAATGTGACCGGCGCACCCGTGCAGCTATACGAGTACGAGTCCCTTCTCAAAGACAGTTATATCCAGGCCGCGTGGTATTCGTTGATCGCCATTGCCATTTTGATATTCATTCATTTTCGCAGCCTGCTGGCCGTCTTTTTGGCATTGCTTCCCGTCGCCATCGGGACTCTGTGGCTTGCCGGCATGATGGGTATGTTGAACATACAATTTAACCTCGCTAACATCATGACTCTGCCCCTCGTCATTGGCGTCGGCGTCACCAATGGGATTCAAATCCTGAATCGTTTTGCAGAGGAACGTACCCCGGGCATTCTTTCCCGCAGCACCGGCAAAGCAGTACTCGTGTCTGGATTGACCGCGATTGCCGGGTTTGGCAGTTTGATTCTGGCAAAACATCGTGGGATACACAGTCTCGGGGTAGTCATGGCCATGGGCCTTTTCCTGTGCATGATTGCGGCGTTGACTTTTCTGCCCGCCTTTTTGAACCTGCTCGGCCGCTGGCGGCCTTTGATTAAAGAATGAGATTTATACTCCGGGAAAATAACAAAAAACCCAGCATCGACAAGACGCCGACACTGGGTCAGGAGGAACCGAGGTCAAAAACCTCATGGTCAATCAATCTAGTTGAATGGCCAGTAAAGTCAACCTCAATGTTAAACCTGCTCAAATATGGGCAAAAAAGCTTCATTAAGGCATTATCATTAACGTTAACGTTGGCGACTCTTTTTTTGCATGCCCGGACTTGTTTGGCCGGTGATTTTTCCATCGGATTTCTTTATGACAATTTCCCGCTCACGATCGGCTCCGGCCAGCGCACCGAAATTTTAGGGCCGCTTTATTATCATGAATTGGATGAATCCAATAGAACGATTGCTTTCTCGCCGTTCTTTTCCCGCGAAGTGGATGAAACCATACCGGCAAGCCAGGACAATATCCTTTATCCGCTCTTCCGCATTGTAAAATACCAGACGCAATATCGCGCGCAGTTCCTGCAGATCATCAGCTTTTCCGGTGGTGAAAATCCCAAGACCAACAGCTTTGAAGAAGCCCGCCGCTTTACGATCTTTCCACTTTATTTCCAGCAGCGCGGACCGGACACCAACGATAATTATACCGCCGTAGTTCCTTTTTATGGCCACCTCCAAAACCGCCTCTTTCGCGATAAGATTTACTTTGTCATGTTCCCCTTTTACGGCCAGACATGGAAAAAAGACGTCGTAAATTACAATTACATGTATCCGTTTTTCAACGTGCGTTATGGGGATGGATTACACGGCTGGCAATTTTGGCCGTTCTACGGGAGCGAGCATAAGACCGTAACGAAAGTCACCAATAACTGGGACGTCGTTCAAACCGTTGGCGGCCATGACCAGCATTTCGTCATGTGGCCCTTCTATTTTCATGAGGACAATAACATCGGCACCGAAGATCCCGAAAAGGCCCGCGTGTTCATACCTTTTTACATCATCCTGCGTTCGCCCCTCCGCGAAGAGACCTGCATCCTGTGGCCATTTTTCAATACGATTGAGGATAATGTAAAAAAATATCACGAGCACGAAATGCCCTGGCCGTTCATTGTCTGGGCGCGAGGTGAAGGGAAAACAATGACGCGAGTTTTTCCGATTTTCCAAACCGCCCACAATGATACTTATAAGGACAATTTTTATATCTGGCCGCTTTATACGTATAAAAGCATCTATGCCCCTCCCCTCAACCGCCACCGGACGCGCATTTTATTTTTCTTCTACCAGGACATCGACGATAAAAATACCGAAACCGGAAAAGAAAACCGGCAATGGGACCTCTGGCCCCTCTTTGTGCGATATCGCTATCTGGACGGCAGCACGCGGCTCCAGTTGATCGCCCCGCTCGAATCGATTCTTCCCTCGGCCCCGGCCATTGAGCGCAATTGGTCGCCACTCTGGTCAGTCTATCGCCAGGAAAACAATCCCAATACCGGGGCGAACAGCCAGTCGTTCCTCTGGAATTTTTATCGCCGTGACGCCACGCCTGATGCCAAAAAGATCTCGTTCTTCTTTGGGTTATACCAATATAAATCAAACCCAAGCCTGAAGCAGGTGCGTTTATTTTTTATCCCGGTGATTAACCGTCATCCTGAGCAGGTATCGCAACGATAGCAAAACCCGGCTGTTTTTGCCGGAGTTGACGCTGGTAGAAATGTCTCGCATGTTGGGGGCGACGTTCCAACGATGGCGGAACCAATTCCATCCCCTGTGCGCGCCCCGGAAACTTACTGGCTGACGCGGTTTGTCATGTTGCGCCTGATGGGTGCTGTTTATGCGGTGGCTTTTCTAGCTGCAGCCAAACAAATCGTCCCGCTGATTGGTTCACACGGCCTGACCCCGCTCGATTTGGTCCTGCAATATATTCGGGACCAGCATGGATCCGTTGCTATCGCTTTCATTCATTCCCCGTCGCTATTTTGGTTTGCCCCTTCGGACACGGTTTTACAAACGACGGCCTGGCTAGGCTTCCTTCTGGCCTGCGTAGTAGCAGCGGGTTATGCCAACACTATCCTCATGACGATCCTCTGGGTCCTTTACATGTCCTTCGTTCACGCCGGCCAGGACTGGTACGGCTATGGCTGGGAAATCCAGACGATTGAAACAGGATTTCTCGCCATCTTCCTTTGCCCCTTGCTGGATGGACGGCCATTCCCAAAACGCGAACCGCCCCGCGTCATTTTCTGGCTCTTTCGCTGGCTCATTTTCCGCATCATGCTCGGCTCAGCCCTTATCAAGTTACGGGGTGGTTCCTGCTGGCGCGATTTGACTGCACTCTATTATCACTTTGAAACGCAGCCCATGCCGGGCCCATTGAGCCGCGCCTTTTATTTTCTGCCCCACTGGCTGCTTAAGGCGGGTGTGCTGTTTAATTTCCTGGCGGAACTGGTTGCTCCATGGTTTGCGTTTTATCCGCGCATGGCCCGGCATATTGCCGGCGTTATTTTCCTTTGCTTTCAACTGATGCTCATCGCGAGCGGCAATCTCTCGTTCCTCAACTGGCTCACGATTATCCCCGCCCTGGCATGCTTTGACGACAGCTTTTGGGCAAAGCTCTTTCCGCGCGCGTTCGTTCAACGTGCCGCAATGGCCGCAAAATTGGCCGTGCCAAACGTCACTGCCCAGCGCGTTGCCTGGGCCGTGGCAGCCATCGTAGCCTTCCTGAGCATTTGGCCCGTCGCCAACATGTTATCGCCGGCACAGGTCATGAACACATCGTTCGACTCGCTGGATTTGGTAAACACCTACGGTGCATTCGGCTCGGTCGGACAAGTACGATATAATGTCGTTTTTGAAGGCACGGACGCGGCCGTACCGGATGACCATGCCCAATGGCGCCCGTATCTTTATCGCGCCCTGCCAGTGGCCCTGGACAAACAACCGGTGCAAATCGCACCCTACCAGCCGCGACTCGATTGGCAAATGTGGTTCGCAGCGATGGCCACTCCCCAGGAATATCCATGGACACTGCACCTCATTTGGAAGCTCCTGCACAATGACCCTGGCACGTTGAGCCTGTTTGGAGGCAATCCTTTCCCGGACAAGCCGCCTCATTATGTTCGCGCGGTACTTTACTCCTATAGTTTTGCCAGACCCGGAAATTCCGAAGGTTTATGGTGGAATCGGCAGAGACAAGGCCTTTGGCTCCCGCCTTTATCAATAGATGACCCAAACCTGATAAGTTTTCTGAAACAGGCGAATTGGTTGGATATCACAAATGCCCCAGGATCATGAAATTTGCAATGTGCAGAAGCAGAAAGGGATGGGTAAAAGACGGGCAACATTGAATTTCAAAATTAAGTTTGAAATTTCAAAGTAGCCAGCGACTGGTGACAAAAGATTATTTATATGTCCCTACAAAGAATGGTTGAAAAGAGTTGCGGAAGGGCGTAAGTATCGTTGCATGAAAAGCACAAACGCCGTAAAGGGTGCGTTTTTCTTTTTTCCGGCGTGTGCTTGGCTCATTACAGGTTGCGCGAGCCATCATTTAGCGAGTGAAGAAGCCAATTATCCAGCCGATAAGATAGATGTGCAGGCTTTGTTTGTAGAGAATTGCTCCGTTTGCCACGGCCAAAACGGCCGGGCTCACACGTTTCATGGCTGGCTCGTCGGGGCACGAAACCTCACTAAGCCGAAATGGCAGGAAACGGCGACGGACGCGGAAATTCTGAATGCCATTGAAACCGGGCCGGGCGTGATGCCCGCATTCGGGAAAAAATTGTCTGCGACGGAGATTGAAGCGCTCGCGAAATATGTGCGCACGTTAAAACAAACTGATTAAACAAAAAATTTGAAAAATTAATTGTCAAAGTAGACAAGTTAATATCCTATAA
>DATJXK010000212.1:0-8150 GCA_035500235.1 Pseudomonadales bacterium
CAATCGGATTTTTTTTCCAGTACGCCAGGACAACGGCTCCAAGGCCTTTGGCCAGCACATGCTTCTGGATGTTCCTAAAGAAAACGAACGGCTGGGGCGGCAAACCGTGTTTCTTCCGGGATTTACAGTGCAACGAATAAAAATTTTTCATGGCCTCGATCTCAGGCGAGATTTCCACGCGCACGCCCGATTTTTCCGCTTTGCGGATAGCCCGGCGCACCGGGTTTTTCAATCGACCGAAAAGCACGTTCTCATCCAGCGGCAAATCCAAACTGTGCCCGTAAAAAGAAAGTGACGGTGGCGTGTCGCCGAGAAGTTTTTGGCCGCCTCGAAATTCGAGATACTCCCAACCGCGCAATTTGCCCAATTCGATTGCATTACGAAAAAGCTCCTTGAATCCAATGTGATCAGCACAAAGCGGTTCACAATTGTCAGTAAAGGGAAGAGCCACCGCACGCCGGCCGGTCAGGAAGCTTTTAACTTCCATAAAAGGTAAAAGGGAATGAATCGCCCCGGATTCACCTGTGACCAAATAAAGTGGTTTGAATCCGTACGTTTCGGTTAAAACATTCGCCCAGGCCGAACCGTGAAAGAACGACTGCCCGGAATGATTCTGTTTGGCAACATCCGCATCCCAATTGGAAGTTTCCAGGGGATTGGTCCACTGCACGCCAGTCGTACGCATGGATGATCGCCCGGGTGAAAGGGAAAAAAGCTCAGGCACAGCAATAAAATTTTCTGTAAGCACGGGATTGCCTGGGACAAACCGACAACAACAACACGCATCCACCAGGGATTAGTGACTCATCAAAGTGTCTTCCACCAGCGGGGACGTGTTCTTCAACGACTTGAGAACGCGGGCGGGATTGCCGGCGACTATGGTGTGAGGGGGAACATCTTTGGTAACCACACTGCCGGCGCCAATAATGGCATTTTCTCCCACAGTGATTCCACAGAGTAAAACAGCGCCGGAACCAATCGACGCGCCGCGTTTGACAATCGTACGAACGCATTCCCAGTCAGAATCAGTTTGTAACGTTCCGCCTTCCGTCGTGGCGCGAGGATAAAGGTCATTGGTGAATACCACATGATGCCCGACAAATACTTCATCCTCCAGGGTCACTCCTTCACAAATAAACGTATGGCTGGAAACTTTGCAGCGATTACCGATTTTGGCGCCTTTTTGGATTTCTACAAAAGCGCCGATCTTCACGTCGTCGCCGATTTCGCAGCCGTAAAGATTGGTGAAATTATAAATTTGGACATTTTTGCCCAAACGCACATTCGCGGCAACCCGCCGCAACGCCTGTTCTGGTGAGCTCATCGCGCGAAAACTTCCGGCTCATGCGCCTGCGCGATTTTTTTGCTCAATTTGATAGAGCGCTTTCCCCCGTTGAATTTTTCTACCGGGACTTGCCGCACTGCCTTTGCCCTGGCAACTCCATTTCCGTTATGTGCGGAGGAATTTTGCCGTGATGTAAATTCCACCGCCGCTCCACCGAGCTGCAGTGATTTTGAAGAAGCCTCCAATATCCGGACCAGCTCTAATCCATTTTTCCCATCAGTCAGCGGCTGGGTACCGTTCTTGATGCAATCGAGGAAATGCTGGCATTCGCTTCGGAGCGGCTCTTCCTGTTTGACATAAGGGGCATAAACATCACCGTAGTGATAGGCGTATTGGAACTCAGCAAACGTGTCGTAATGCGGAGGTGTTTCCACGCGGGCGTCAAAAACCCGGATTTTTTCAAGTTGGGCGACATCGTCATAAACGATCATGCGTTTGCTGCCGACGATGGTCATCTCGCGAATCTTACGCGGGTCCAGCCAGCTATTATGGATAATCGCCGTGCGCTGCTTCGGAAAGGACAGGCAAATCATCGTAACATCTTCCACCCCCGGTGTGATGTGTGCGCAACCACGGCAATTAATCGCAATCGGCGGTTCACCCATGATATGTTGAATGATGGAAATGTCATGCGGCGCCAGGTCCCAGGCCACATTGATATCCTTTTGAAAGAGGCCGAGATTGAGCCGGCGGGCGCAAATGTAGCGGATATCACCAATGTCTCCCTGCTCAACAATTTCTTTAATCTTCCGGACGACGGGTGAATAGAGAAAAGTATGCCCGGTCATCAGCACGAGGCCTTTTTTCTGCGCGAGTTCAATCAATTCTTCGCATTCCGCAGACGAACTGGCCATCGGTTTTTCGATGAAGGTGTGTTTGCCCGCCAGCAGGCTGGCCTTGGCCATGGGATAATGCCATTTAACAGATGTCGCGATAACTACAGCGTCCAGTCCAATGCCGTTCAACATCACATCATAATCCGTCGCCCGTTGGACGTCAGGATAGAGAGACTTGAGATGCGCCAATCGTTGTTCACTGGTATCGCACATCATTTTTAACTGGCAATCCCCAAGCGAATTGAAATTGCGAACCAAATTCGGCCCCCAATAGCCACATCCAACAACACCAACTTTTATAGGTTTAAACATAAGCGAAATATTGAAATGACTGCCTGCAGACAAAAAAGAGAACAAACGAACTCAAAACGGATTACCGATTGATGATAGGAGTGCGAAAAATTGTTTCCGGATCCACGGGCACGATTTTTTGCACAGGCTTCCCTGGTTTGCGGGTTTTCGATACCTGCCCCAGCAACACCGGGATTGTTTTGAAAATAATTTTAAGGTCGAGCATCAGGCTACAACGGCGGGAATATTCGATGTCCAGCCGGATCATCTCGGAAAAAGTCGTCGAATTTTTCCCACTGACCTGCCACAGCCCGGTTAAGCCGGGCGCCGCGTTGCAACGTTCGCGCTGCCAGGGAAGATAATGTTCGAATTCATAAGGCAGGCACGGGCGAGGACCGACAATGCTCATTTCACCCTTCACTACGTTGATAAGCTGCGGAAGCTCATCCAGGCCGGTAGCGCGAAGAATCACACCGAAGGGAATTATTCTTGAATCACCACGTTCATCCATTTTCGTCATCGGCGCATCTGAATGGATTAACTGGCGCAAATGCCCCTGGTGGGAAACCGATTCCGCCCCAACAAACATCGTGCGGAATTTAAAGCATAAGAATTTTTGGCCGCCCCGCCCAATGCGCTCCTGCTTGAACAAAACCGGCCCTTTCGAAACGAGGCGGATAATTAAAGCCAGTACCAGTACCAGGGGAATTAACAGCGGGAGAGCCAGGATGATCATGCCGATGTCTAACACGCGCTTCCATGGGGGAATCGAGGTTCTGTTCACGCCAGCCTGGTCAGTAATTTTCATCCAAAAAAAGCTCCGCACTTGTTGTTTTTATCCAACTTTCCCTTTTTTCCTTTTCCCGCCGGCAACGGCGGATTGAATCCGCCGCTGCCGCTTTATCAAACAGACACTGTCTCGCGCGCCAAAGCCGGCGCTAAATGCGCTACAGTGTTTTCCATTAGTACCACCGCAGTCCGATCCACCTCCACTGGCGTCGGTTGACCTAAAATATCGAGCAAAACTTGAACACGTTTTCTGGCCGGCATATTGCGCAGCACATGCGCGCGCATGCCATCAAACGCACCACCGGCGACGGATACTTCAGAGCCGGGAATGAGGCGTTGTTCCACAGCCATTGGCTCATCGGCTTCAAAACAATCCTGAAGCTCTTCAATGACAGCGTCTTCCACGACAGAGATTTTCCCGCCAAACCTCACGAGACTGCTGATGCCGTTCACATGCTTGATTTCGCCGAATTGTTCGCCTAATACGCAATGCACAAAAAGATAGCATGGGAACAGCGGTTCAACCGTGCGTACGGCGCCGCGCCGAGTCGCGCGCTCAATCCTCAAGCGCGGTAAAAAAGTTTCCAGGCCGAGGTTCTTCTGCAACGTCGCCGCAGCGATATGCTCGTGCTTCGGCTTCGTCCTGGCGCAGTGCCACGCCGGTTTTTGAATTTGAACCTCCAGTTTCATTCGCGGATGGATTAACAGGAAATGTGCCAAGCATAGTTTCCTCATAAAAACAGATATTATCGGCCCATTTTCTTGTGCGATTTGCAACTTTTGTATGCAACTTGCACAATAAAAAATTTGTAAAAATAATTGTCCAATGGAATAACGATGGCAGTGACCTTGAAGATAATTCTTCGCTCAAAGATATAGCATCAGCAGGAAGAAAAATTACGCCAGCAAAAAGCGAAGCATGGCTGACATAGCGGCACCAGCCACAATGACCTTAAAGAGCGAAGATGACAATTAGGAAAAAATTTATTCCTAGAACCACGCAAACTTTTCCGGTACGTAAACAATGTCATTAGGCTGCAAGTAGAAATCATTTTTCTCATCGCCATTTAACACCGCCCGTAGATTCACCACATAACTCTGTGATGAATTATTATCACGGCGAATGATATGAATGTTTCTCAAATTGGCCCGCGCGTAATCAAAGCCGCCCGCTTCCATAACCGCTTCCAGCGCGGTGATCGGCTGGTTTGATAAAATTCTTCCCGGGCTCAGCACACAACCGGTTACAAAGACTGGAAACGAAGATGTTTCGATCGCTACCGTCACGTCGCTCGATGAAATTTGAGGCGCATATAATTTGATGAGATTTTGCTGCAATTGGCTGGGCGTCAGGCCCGCTGCCTGCACATCGCCCACCAACGGCAGTGAAATTTTTCCGTCCAATCGGACCTGCTCACTCTCGTCAAGGTTCGGTGTGCCCGGGAACGAAATTTTTACCGTATCGCCCTGGCGCAATACTGTTGGTTGCGGCTGCGAAGATCCGGTATCTGTTGGCGTTACGGCGTTCCAATTCGCATCCGCCGTTTGTGCAGCCGTCGACTTCCGCGGCGAGTTGTAAGAGGGGGTATTGCCCTGGTCATAGTATTGCGATGTGCTGCTGCAACCGGCCAGCGAGATCACTGCCAGTGTAAGTGTTGAATATTTTAAAAATGACGACAGGCAAATAGAATTTTTCATAACTCCTTTTCTTTCACGCTCCTTTTTTCCGCAATCACCATAACCTTAAAAAGTGATTCGTCAAAAAATTTTTATGGTCTTTGTTACACTGTAATTTTCCTATACCGAAAGGCATCGCACGGACGTTGCGCATTGATTTTTCAAAGTAAAATATTTCAAAAATTTCCCAGCCACACTCCCCTGCACCGGATAAAAAAAATGGCCGGAACACAGGCAAATTCCGGCCTTTTGTGGGGCTAATTGGCGCTTGTTAATCGCGCCGGGAAGATGTTTTAAGCGGCCATTCGCATGTCCTCGCCATTTTTCGCGGCGCGATTGCACTGCTCCTGCGCCAGCCTGGTCAACTTTGCGTCAGCGGCCTTTTCCTGCTCGAGGATTTCATCCAGGAGCTCCGCCGCATCTTCACGCTGAAGATGCCTGGCCCATTCGCGCAACGTGCCATAGGAGGCAATTTCATAATGCTCGGCCTTTTGGCCGCCCAGGATCAGCGCCGCATTGATCGTCGGCGATTTCTTGTTTTCAGAAATCAGGTCTTCTGCTTCATCGATGATTCCCAGGATAGCCGGGCATTTTTTGGCCTTCGGTTTTTGGCCAAACAATTCAAAAATTTCCTCGCACAACTCGGCGTGGTGCACCGTCTCGCTGAGATGTGATTCAAACGCGGCGCGCAAATCATTATGGGTGGCTTCTTTGGCCATCTTCGGTAGTGCTTTCTCAAGCTGTTGTTCCGCGTAATAGGCATCTGCCAGGGCATCCAAAAATAAATCTTCCAGTTTCTTCATAAAAAATCTTCTTTTTAGCTGAACGTCGTTGCCGTCAGCAAAAAATATTTTAGCAACGGTTGTGCCGATGGAATAAAAGTTGGGAAAACCAAGCATTTAATAAAATCGAATAGAAAATGGGCCGGCAAAAGATTGCAAAGCGCAATTATTTTTTGATTTCAGTTGCACGTTGCAAAAAATTTTTGAAATTCACCTTGCCATACTCCAGATGGTTTGGAATATTATAGACTAACAGGCAGAATTAGTTAGCTGGTGAAGCGGACAGGCGCATGGGAAGCTTTCTTCCCGGTATGTTTTTCTTCTCGGGTTTTCTAAGGCAGTGTGTCGCTTTGGCTGGTTGTTCAAATAAAGCGGCAGAAATCGTTTGAAACAGGCGGAAACAGCGGGTGCTGCTTCCTTCAAACGGACGGAATTCAGGCAAATTCCGAAAAAATAAAAACAAGTATAGAAAAATTGTAGATATGCGTGGGATTCTAATTCTTTTCTCATTCGTGGGTTTGTTAATGGGTGCAACCGCTGCAAATTCCCAGGTCATGGGCAGCGCATCAATCAGTTGGAGTGCAAGCCCCAGCTCAAATGTGGCCGGCTATATGGTTTATTACGGCACTTCCAGCGGCAATTATTCGAGCGGAGTTCCCGTTTCGAATGTGACCAATGTGACGATCAACGGCTTAATCAACGGCGTTAAATATTATTTTGCCGCAGCGGCTCGCGACGGTTCTGGCAATATAAGCAGCTTATCACCAGAAATTTCTGGTATCGTTGGGTCAACTTCGTCGCCTTCGGCCGCAACCTTAACATCAGCGATCGCCTCCCCCGGGCAATTTGCTTTTACCGTTTCTGGGGCGTCAGGTAATCAATATGTCGTGCAAGCCTCGACGGACCTGGTCAATTGGGTTTCGCTTCAAACAAATGTCGTGCCCTTCAATTTCGTGGACCCCAATGCCGGACAGTTCAGCCGCCGGTTTTATCGAACTGTTTATATTCCAAATTAACCACCTGTACGGCCTTCACTGTCCGGCGCAGGTAGTCGCAGTCATCTTTTCAAAGCGGGAGCAAAACGCTCCCGCTTTTTCTTTAGGATGCGATGCAACTTGCAACCCGCTTGAGTTCCCTTAGTTGCAGTCTGCAAAAATAAATCCGTTCAGGAATGTTTACGCCCTTAAAAACAGGGAAAACCGGGCGTTTTTTTCTTTTCTAAACGGCATAATGATTGCAAGGGACGCGTCATCATGTGTGCCAAACCACGGTTAAATGACTTTACCATGCCGACAGGCAATCTCGAATTGGTTCCGGAAATCAAAAACGCAGTGGCATTGGGACGGATGCCTTTTGCCGAAATGATGCTTAACCCGCAAAAGCTGGAAACCCTCCTGAAAGAGTCGGTCAAAAAAAGAGAGCCGGTGCGCCGCGCTTCAGCCGCAAGTTATTCCAGGACAAACAATCGGGCCGGCACAAAAAAGAGTATGCCTGAAAAAATTCCTTACCTTGATTTGGTTGCCCAAATTCGCGGCATCCGAAAAGAAATCGACGCCGCGCTGGCTAGCACCCTGGACAACTGCTCTTTTTGCCTTGGCCCGGATGTTGTCCAGTTCGAAAAAGATTTCGCCAAATTTTGCGAAGCCCAACATTGCCTGGGTTTTAACAGCGGCACTTCAGCGCTCCACGTTGCATTGAAAAATCTCAACATCGGCCCGGGCGACGAAGTCATAACTACCCCACATACCTTTGTCGCCACAAGCTGGGCGATTTCTTACGTTGGTGCCAAACCAGTTTACGTGGACATTGACGATGCGACGTTCAACATTGATCCCGCCCAAATTGAACGCGCCATCACGCCGCGTACAAAAGCAATTTTGCCGGTGCATCTCTACGGCCAGCCATTCGATGTGGATAAGGTCCTCGAAATTTGCCGAAAGCATAAACTGCCAATGATCGAGGACGCCTGCCAGGCCCATGGCGCGAAATATAAAGGCAAGATAGTAGGGACCTTCGGTGAGATGTCCTGCTTCAGTTTTTATCCCGGTAAAAATCTGGGAGCATGCGGCGAAGGCGGCGCGCTGGTGACGAACAATGATAAACATGCAACGCGCGCGCGGTCATTGCGCGAACATGGTTCGACCGTGCGCTATTACCATGACGAGATCGGTTACAATTATCGCATGGAAGGCTTCCAGGGCGCTGTGCTCGGTGTAAAATTAAAACACTTGAATAAATGGACAAAGGAGCGGCAGCGGGTCGCTGCGCGATACACGGAATTGCTGGCCGATACGCCCCTGCAATTGCCGGTTGAACCTGATTACGCCGAAAGCGCGTGGCATCTCTATGTGGTGCGCCATCCGCGCCGGGACGAATTAAAAAAATATTTGGAGGACAATGGCGTCGGCTGCGCCGTGCATTATCCCATCC
>DATJXK010000213.1:0-3593 GCA_035500235.1 Pseudomonadales bacterium
GTGTAGAGAGATGGCGAAAATTCATGGTTATTATAGGTATAGGATGGCGATAAAAAAAGTGGCGTCAATGTGGCATGAAATGGCCACATTGACGCGAAGGTGATTGTTGAGATATTTGCTAAACACCATGATTAAGGCGAGAAGGGCGGTTTTTTAATATTTTAAAAGATGCTTTTTTAAACGTGTTACGATAAATCCCTCCCAATATTGCAGTGACCGTGCACGGACATGTTTATTGGCGGGCTTTACGTGAAACATATTTTGCGTAGATTGATGTTTGATTACTTTGACGCGAAACTTTTACATCGGATTGATTTTATGTTTTGCAGGGCTGGTTCTCCCAGTAGGCCGGGGCAGGGGGGCCATTTCCGATGTGGCTGAACGGGCAGAGGCGATGCACGTTTGGCGGCTGACTGATGGCGTGGGCCTGCCGTCGGATTCGGTAACGGCGATTATCCAAACCAGCGATGGTTTTATCTGGGTGGGGACAGATGCTGGATTAGTCCGGTTTGATGGCGTCAAATTTACCAGCGTGAAGCTGAGGGCTTCCACCACCAACAGCCCGGTTCATATTACGGCATTGTGCGAGGATAGTGACGGGCATTTATGGATAGGCACCCAGCAGAGTGGCCTGTTCGAGTTAGCCGGAGGGCAGGTTCAGCATTATTCGACTGAGCAAGGCCTGCTGGACGATGGCGTGACCAGCCTGGCTGCGGACAGCCAGGGAGCGGTCTGGATTGGCAGCAAGTCAGGACTCAATTTATGGGAGAATAAAAAATTCAAGTCATACACCGTGTATGACGGATTGCCGGATGCCTATGTGGCGGGAGTAAACGTGGCCCGCTCTGGCACTGTCTGGATTACCACGCACGTTGGCATGTGCCGTTTCATTGACGGCCATATCGCACCATACGAGTTTCAAACTGAAAGCCAGGGGCGCCGCCCGGAATATCTTGGTGCCTATGAAGACCGGCGGGGAAATTTGTGGGCCTTTGGAGACACCTATCTCATCAATTTAGCAGCGGGAAAACGGTTCAATTATTTTCGCAGCTCGGAATCGGCTTCCGTGCGTATTTGGAGCTTGTGCGAAGGATCAGATGGACGGCTTTGGATTGGCACGAGCGGGCGCGGCCTGTTTTGTTTTGATAACGATCGTTTTCAGCCCGTGATTCTGGACCAGGACCGCTGGCCATATGATGTGCGCGCCATTTGTGAGGATGATGAAGGCAATGTCTGGCTTGGAACTTCGGGAGGTGGATTGATTCAATTGCGTCCCCAATCAGTTTATGTTTTGCGCGCAGAACAGGGCCTTCCTGGCAGCCTGGCCACCGCATTGGCATCCGATGCCAATGGACGGATTTACGTCGGCTTGCAGCGCGGCGGTCTGTTTGTAGGCGAGTCCGGCAGGTTTGACGCCGTGGAAAATAGCGACCGGCTGGGAGTGCAAAATGATGTTTCGTCTGTTTGTGTCACGCGCAATGGCACTGTCTGGGCTGGCACATATGGCAGCGGATTATATGGATTGCGAAATGGGCGGGAGGTTCATTTTACCACCGCAGACGGGCTGCCAGACAATACTGTTTCGACGGTATGCAGTGATATCAATGGAGGCATTTGGTTCAGTACCGGTGTTGGCACCATATATCGTTTCAACGGGAATGATATTATTCGTTTTGGGGAGGCAGATGGGTTGCCGCATTCGTCAGTGACGGTCATCATTCCGTCGCCGTCGGGGGGATTGTGGTTGGGGACACAAGACGGCCAGGTTTTGAGAGAAGTGCAAGGAATGTTTACCAACGTTCCGGCCGCGAGCAACTTTGGCCGTAATGCCGTTCTCGCTTTATGTGAGGGAGAGCAGGGGCGGCTTTGGATTGGGACGTCAGGCGGCGGCCTGACGTGTTTGTACAATGGTGTCGGCGTCAATTGGAATACCGCCAACGGCCTTCCGAGTGATGTGGTGGCTGGCGTGGCCGAAGATGATGAAAAAAATCTATGGCTGGCGACGGGCGCGGGGATTTACCGGATCAATCGCGGCAACGCGCGCGCGTCGTTTATCAACACCAATATTCTTCTCATCTGTGAGTTGATGTCAAAAGCGAAGACCGTCCCGGAACCTCCGTCGATATCGTGTGGCACGCGCGCCGTTCTTTCATCCAATGGCGATATATGGTTCGCCACTTCCGAAGGCGTTTTTAGTGTCAACCCGCACAATTCTGGAATCGTGCACCGTGCTTTTCCAGTTTATATCGAAAACGCCATTTTCAATGGCCAGCCTATCCCATTGTTGAAAGGCGCCATTTGGTCGCCACCAGCTTCGAATAGCGTTCCGCTCCAGGTCCCGGATTTACATTCGCTTGAAATTTATTTCACGGCCTTGAGTTTTTCGGAGCCGGAAGAAATCCAGTTCCGGCATAAGCTCGAAGGCAACGATTCTGATTGGGTCGATGACGCCAATAACCGTTCGGTTCGTTATGGACGCCTGCCGTACGGCCATTATCGTTTTCGTGTCCAGGCCCGGGGCGCAGAAGGGGGATGGCAGGAGGCGGCTGACTCATTTGCGTTTGTGGTTCCTACGCCGTTATATTTTCAAACCTGGGTGCTTTATATTTACGGCTTGATCGCGGTTGCTTTGATTGCAGTGGTTGTTCGCGTGGTATCGCACCGTCGTTTACGTGTCAGGCTGGCGCGATTGGAGCAATTACAATCGCTTGAACGCGAACGAATGCGCATTGCGCGCGACATGCATGATGAAATGGGTTCCAAGCTGACTAAGATTTCTTTCTTAAGCGAGCATGCACAAGTGGACGCCAGGGCCGGTGAACCGCTCGCGCAAAAAATCGGCTCCATCGCCGAAACCTCGAGGGAATTATTAAAGACAATGGATGAAATCGTCTGGGCGGTTAATCCTCAAAACGATACGTTGGAAAACCTGACTACCTATCTGTCCGATTATGCTGTGGAATATTTTCAAAATACGGCGATTGATTGCGAAATTCGGCTGCCCCAGGAAATTCCCCACCATCCGCTGTCATCGGAAACGCGCCACAATCTTTTCCTGGCTTTTGAAGAAACGCTTAACAATGTCCTGAAACATTCAGCCGCGAAGAAGGTGAAAGTGGAAATGGCCTGTTCAACCCGGGAGTTTGAACTTAAGATCACGGATGATGGTAAAGGTTTCGCCGCATCGGCTACACCGGCTGCGAAAAGCGAGACCCGCGGTGGCGGCGGCAATGGACTGAAAAATATGCACGAAAGGCTGGAAGCGGTTGGCGGGGAATGCGTGATTACCAGCACCCCCGGTAAGGGTAGCACCGTCATTATGCGCGTACCGATAAACACACAAAAAACCGGCAAACCATGAAGAAAATCATTACTGTTTCAATCGTTGATGACGAAGCCGACTTGCGCGAGCATATTGCCGGCTATCTGACTGCGGCGGGAAATATTCGTTGCAAAAGCGCCTACGCCAGCGGCGAAGAGGCGCTGAAACATCTGCCGCAGGACAATCCGGACGTCATTTTGATGGACATCAATCTCGGAGACGTGGATGGCATCGAGTGCGTCCGGCGTTTGACCATGCTCATGCCATCAGC
>DATJXK010000214.1:0-5139 GCA_035500235.1 Pseudomonadales bacterium
AAAGGAGATCTGGCAATGATCATAAGTTTTTAGGGCTTCTGATAAATGGCTTCGATAATTTGAAGGGTGGCGCGGACTTCGGCAAGCCCCGCGTCAGGCGTCCGTTTCAGTTGAACGTCCTGCTCGAACTCGGTCATTTCGCGTTTCCATGATTCGTCCGGGCCGGGAAATTCGTAAACTTTCGTGTCCGGAATGCCCATCTCCGGCTTCATCTGGTAATGGAATAATTTTTCGACGCCATAACTGCCGCCCAGACCGTCAATGTGCAGCTTCGTATGACGGCCATAAATTTCGAATGAAAAAAGATTTTTCCATTCCGTGCAACTCACGTGCAGCCACGCCGTCTGGCCTTTGGCCGTTCGCAAATCCAGGAAGGCATTGTCATCCACCGGCATGTCCCAAAAATAAGTCGCCACGTGGCCGTCGATTTTTTTGAACTCACCCAAGAACCATCCCGCCAAATCAATTAGGTGAACGCCCTGGTCCATCAGTTCGCCGCCGCCGGCCAGCTTCGGGTCCGCGCGCCATTCTCTGTCGTAACCCACGCGGCCGCCATGGCCGTAGCGCGCCCGAATAAACATCAAATCCCCCATCACGCCGGACTCAAAAATTTCCCGCGCCTTTTGGAAGGCCGGATGGTAGCGATGATTGAAACCCACGCGCACACAAACGCCGTGCTTCTTTTCCAGCGCGATCAAATTGTCAATTTCCGCCACAGAAATGCCCGCCGGTTTCTCCACCACCACATGCTTGCCGGCCTGGATTGCCGCTGCGGAAATTTCCGCCAGCGTGGAATTAATCGTCGCCACGATGACTGCGTCCACCTGCGGGTCGGCAACGGCGTCTTTAAAATCAGTAACCGCGCGGCCAGTCTTCGCTAACTCCACCAGCGCCTTCGCGCGTTCTAAATTGGTGTCACAAGCTACGGCGAGCTTTGAGTCTTCCGGCAACGCAGCGAGGCGTTTTTTTCCAATCAATCCGCAGCCGATGATGGCGTAATTCATTTGTCCCCCCACTTTTTGCCGCGGTCCTTTGGCACAATCCGGCGCAGTGTATAAATGTCGCCGCCCAAATCGCTTTTGAATTCCTGTAGTGCGTCCCACGGGTCCCATTGTGCGCTGATGAGCTTGCCGGTAATGCCGTTGCTTTCGGCACTCGCGAGATAAACAGCCAGGTTTGCGCCCAATTCAAGCGGCACCGCGCCTTCTTCCGACCACTTCTTGTTCTTCGCGAAAAATTCCGCGCCCACTTTTTCCGGCCCGGCCTCCAGCACCTGTTCCACGAATCGCGTTTTCAAAGCGCCTGGCGCAATAGCATTCACGTCCACGTGGAACGAGCGTAATTCCTCCGCCAGTGTTTCCGCCAGCCGTACCACGGCAGCCTTCGACGCGGCATAAGAACTGATATTCGGCAGCGGATTAGTCGCTCCGCCGCCGCTCAGGACAATAATCTTTCCGCTGTTGGCCTTTTTGAAATGGGGAATCAGCGCCCGGCACGGCAGCAAAACTCCCAGCAGATTAATATCCACCGCGCGCTTCCATTCCTCCAGATTCACCGATTCCGTCGGTCCCATCGGCCCATAAATCCCGGCGTTCAACACGAGCGCCTGGACTGAACCCAATTCACGCAACGCCGACGAAGCCAGGTCGTTGATTTGCGCTTCGTCGGAAACGTCGCAGGTTTTCGCCAAAACTTTTTGTGCCGGAAATTTCTTGGCCAGTTCGTCGCGTGTCGCGAGCAATTCCTTCTCGCCGCGCGCGCATATGAAAACGTTTGCGTCCTCGCGCAAAAAATGTTCGGCAATGACTTTGCCCAGTCCCTGGCTGCCGCCGGTGATGAGCGCGTTGACGTTTTTAAGTTTCATTGGGTTGACCCACGGAAAAATGCCCGACGCCCGCGATACTTTTCAATTCATTTCCCAGGAAACGATTTGCATCGATGAAAATCTTGCGGCGCATTTGCAGAACGATTTTCGACCAGTCCGCCTGGCGAAACTGCGGCCATTCGGTGCAAACCACGGCAGCGTCCACGCCCTTCAGCGCATCAGCAATATCACTTCCCAGCGAGACCGATTTCAACTCTTCCGGCAAACTCTGCACTGCCGGATCAAACGCATTCACGCTTGCGCCTGCCGCCAGGAGTTTCTTGCACAATTCCACCGCCGCGCTTCGGCGCAGCGTGTTGGTGTTCGTTGTGTACGTGAGTCCCAGGACGGCGATTTTGCGACCGCGCAAATTGCCGACCTGCGATTGCAGCCGCGCAAACGCCCAGCCGCGATGCAAATCATTGCTCTGCTTGATGGCCGGGATAACGGAAATTTTTTCGCCCTCGGCTTCAGCCAGTTTGGTTAGCGTCACGACGTCGCGCGCCAATGTCCCGCCGGCGAACGGCCCGCCCGGCCCCAAATACGCGCGCGGCCCGATGCGTGGTTCGCTCTTCAGTCCCTGGGACACCTCCTTCGCATCCGCGCCTACGCGCTCGCAGAGCCGGGCGATTTCATTGATAAACGCGATCGAAAGCGCCAGGAACGAATTTAGCGCGTGCTTTACCATTTCCGCCGATTCCGTGCGCATAAACAAAATGTTTTGCGTGAACGGCGCAAATAATTTCTCCAGCACCTTTTTCTTCGTGTCGTCGCGCACGCCCACGATGACTCGGTCCGCCTTTTCAAAGGAATCAATAGCTTTGCCCAGCCGCAAATTTTCCGGCGAGCAGGCGAAGTGAAATTGAGGGAATTCTTTTTCCAACGCCCGGCAGGTGCCGACGGGTAATTGCGCCGAAATCAAAACCAGTGCGCCCTTCGGCAAATCGAACAGCGCTTTGCGCAGGTTTTTGAGGACGAAAGCCGTATCCGATTCGTCGTTTTCGTTGACCGGCGTGTCGTAGCACAGCCAAAGAATATCCGCGTCTGCGCAGGCCACTTCTGAACTGGCTGTAAACGAAAGTTTTTTGGAAGCGATACCCGCGGAAATCAGCTCGTCCAGTCCCGGTTCGAAGAGCGGCGCTTTGCCGGAATTTAATTTGGCGATGGTCTCCTTATCGAAATCCAGTCCCGCTACTTGGAAATGTTTCGCGCAACACGCCGCCGTGACACAACCCAAATGCCATAGTCCGAGGACGGCAATCTTTCGGGTGGGACGCGAGGCAAAAGAAACGGGAAGTGCTTTCGGCGCACTCGCGGCGCGTTCCCGTGTTGGCCCTTTGTTGCTTATCGTCGTTCGAGCGCCCATGGATTTTCCTGCAGCCATTTGAGCGTCCGGACGATTCCCTGTTCAATCGTCAGTGTCGTTTTCCAGCCAGTGCCCCGGATCTTCTTGGTGTCGAGGAAGATAAAAGGATTATCACCCACCCAGCCCCGCTTGCCGCCGCTATATTCGAGCTTCGGTTTCACGCCCAGCGCGGTGCAAATCCAACCGACGGAATCGTTGACCTGGCAAAACTCATCCGTGCCGAGATTGTACGTTTCCACGCGATGCTTCGCTTTGCTGGCCGTGTTGAGTTTGATGACGTGCAACATCGCTTCAAGGCAATCGCCGATGTACAGGTACGATTTGCGTTGTAGGCCGTCGCCGAGGATTTTCAAGGTCGATGGATTCGTCCGCAATTGCTTGTAAAAATCCAGCACGTGCCCGTGCGTATAACGCTCGCCCAGAATCGAAACGAACCGGAAAATATATCCCTCGAATCCATAACCCTCGCAATAAGCGTGAATAAACCCTTCCGCGGCGAGCTTGGACGCCGCGTAAAGGGAAGTCTGGACCGGAAACGGCGCGGTCTCGGGCGTAGGAATTATTTCCGCCTCGCCATACACACTGCCAGTGGAGCTGAAGGCGATACGCTTGATGCCATTGACGCGCATGGCTTCCAATACGTTGAAGCTGGCCTGGGCGTTTTGTTGAAAATCCTTGCCCGGATGGTCCAGGCCAAACCGTACGTCCGCATTCGCCGCGAGATGAAAAATAAAATCACATCCGGCCACGGCTTTGGTCAAAGCGGGTAAATCCAGGCAATCGCCTTTAACGAGGGTAAAATTCGGGTTCTTCAGCGCACCTTCGAGAAATTCATTTTGTCCGGTGGAAAAATTGTCGAAACCTACCACCGTTTTGCCGTCCTTCAAAAGACGGTCAACCAGGTTGCTGCCGATAAAGCCTGCCGCGCCGGTGACAAAGATTTTTTCCATGTAAAGGGCGCTTAGTCTAGCGTTCACGGGCTGCTCCCGCCAGCATTTTTGCTCGCTATTCCGGCCCTGTTTGAAATGCAGGCTTGTTCCTGGCTGTTTTTTTTGTTAACCAAAAGCACTAAGTGAATTCGCTTTTAAAATGGGTCCAGGCCTTTCCCGCGCGGCAACGTCACCTCGGAATTGAACGCTGCAACGATTGGATTGGCCAGGCCGTTGCCAAACTGGAGCCAAACTCCCTGGTGGACGTCGGCTGTGGCGATGGCGCCTTGCTGTTCCGCTACCTTAAGAAAACGCCACCCGAATTCTACGGCGTCGAAGGCGCACCGGACTTGACGGTTAAAGCAGAACAACGAGGGATCAAAGTTTCCAATTTTGACCTCAATGGCCGCTGGCCCTATGAGACAGACAAGTTCGATGTGGTTTTCAGTTCCCAGGTCATCGAACACGTCCATAACACCCGTTTGTTTGTTGAGGAAGCTTATCGCGTCCTTAAACCCGGTGGCACAGCGATTGTCGCTTCCGAAAACCTTTGCAGCCTGTTGAATTGTGCCGCTTTGTTTCTGGGTTATACGCCGTTTTCATTGATGCAAGTGTGCGGACGGTTTCTCGGCAATCCTCTCGGATTGCACTACAATGAACCCATACCCGAACATCTGCCGATTGATCATCCGGCGTTTTCCGGCGTCTCGGGCCACATCCGGGTGCTGACTGTGCGCCAGGCGCGGGAACTTTTCGCTTTGGCCGGATTTGAAGTGGATGCCTGGTCTGTTAGTATTTTGCCGCTGCCGGATTGGCTTAGCCGCGTCCTGGAAAAATTCATCCGCAATCGCGGGCACTATCTTATCGTTCGAGCCCGGAAACCGTTAAAAAAGAATTAGCCTAAAGACGGCTTAAATTCTCGTAAACCCTTGGGATTAAGAGGGTAAATGCGACATGAGCGGTCTTAAGCCTCCACCCGA
>DATJXK010000215.1:0-8515 GCA_035500235.1 Pseudomonadales bacterium
GGTTATAGCAACCAGCAAAAGTATCACTTCCGATGCTGGTGACGTGGTTGCCAATCGTAATATTGGTTAGGTTGTTGCAATTAACAAAAGCACCCGCCGACAAACTATTAAGACTTCCAATGCATTCGACGCTGTCAGGAATCTTCACACAGGTCAAGGCGGTGGCAGCAAACGCGCCATCGCCTATACTGATGACGCTTTCGGGAATGGTCACATGGTTTAGATTTATGCAGCTACTGAACGCATCTTCTCCGATGTTAGTGACGCTGTCCGGAATCGTATAAGATAGGGCTGTATTACCAATTGGGTATTGAATGAGGGTTGTCTGATCTTTATCAAACAATGCACCATGGATGCTGCTATAAAATGAGTTGGTAGCATCTACGTTGATCGCTATCAAGCCCCGGCACAATTCAAACACTCCAAATGCAATATTAGTAACGCTCCCGGGAATCGTGACGTTGGTCAGGTCATAACAGGACTGGAATGCATAGTTTCCGATGTTAAAAACGCTGTTGGGAATTGTGACGTTGGTCAGTCCATAACTGTATTGGAACGCACCGTCTCCGATGTTAGTGACGCTGTCCGGTATCGTATAATATGCGGCCATATTACCAATGGGGTATTGAATAAGGGTTGCCTGATCTTTATCAAACAGTACACCATGGACGCTGCTATAAAATGAGTTGGCAACATCTACGTTGATCGCGATCAGGCCAGCGCACCCATTGAACGCTCCCAATTCAATATTCGTAACACTCTCAGGAATCGTGACGTTGGTCAGGCTATAACAGGACTGAAATGCATCATTTCCGATGTTGATGACACCGTCGGGAATTGTCACGCTATTCAGATGATCGCAATCTGAAAATGCATAGCTTCCAATATTTATAATGCTATTGGGAATCGTGATGCCAGTTAAGCTTGAGTTGTAATCAAACGCAAAGGCTCCAATGCTGGTGACGGGCAATCCATTGATGCTGGCGGGAATCGCCACTTCGGCACTGGAGCCAGCGTAGCGGGTGATGGTAATCGTATTATCCGCATTGGTGAAATATGTAAATTGCGCTTGAGCAGCAATTGGCAATCCAAGAATCAGCGCTGCAAGCAAAGCTGGGACTTTGGTTTTCAAATCCATAATTTTTCGCCTTTGTTTAATTTGGACTTAGAACATTGCATTAAACGATTTCAATCCGAGCGAATTAATCATGCTATGGGCCGTAATATAAATATTTCAGATACTGCAACTCGGCCATATCGGCCAGCGTAGTAGGATCGGTAGGGTCTAAATCATATGCAATTGAAAGAGCCTCTTCTACGAAGCTGGAAGGAATAAAATGGCCGGCTTGTGCCACGAGAAAAAAGTAGAATTCTGCATAACCCTGGGCAGCCTTGATTCTAGTAGCCGGGGAATTGTAAGGGTCGCGAGCCGTTTCTAAGTCATAATCGTCCCCGGTTACTCCTCCGCTCAAACTTCTCACGCGATAAAATCGGCCCGCCAATGGCTCATTTGTATCAATGATCGAGGTCGCGCTATTGATGTTAGTCGCAGTGACAATGTCAATCGCTGACCAGGTTGTCAGGTTTGTTGAAGATTCAATTTCATAGATAGTGCCACGAACCCCTTTGAATGAAAGTTCGGGAGTGCCATTCGTCACGCTGACTGTCAGGTGCGGCGATTCTGTAATGGTCAGAATTTGATTTGGTAAAACATCGTGAAATTCCTGCACGCTCCCTGAAGGCCATTCGATGCGTAAAGTGTCAATGCTGGTGGCATCGCCTACCCCAAAATGAGCGATCAGCGGTTGCAGGTTCCAACCGCCGCCGCTGGTGATTTCGCGCATCTGCCAGAACGTCTTACCGCGGATGGTGGCTTTGATGCGAACCTTCGCGCCGATGGCGGAACGATTGGAATCCGCGCCGGCCAATTTAACTTCCATCCAGCCGTTAGTATTACCGTTATTGTGGAAGAGAAGATTAAAAGTAAGCGTATTCGCATTATATCGTGACAAAAAGAGATCAAGAGATCCATCGTTGTCGTAATCCACCCAGGCGACGCTTTGGCAGTCGAAGTCGGGCCCGCCGCCGTTCACGACCGGCTCATTGGTTATTTGAGTGAACGTGCCGTCCCCATTGTTATGGTACAGAGCGTTGACTCCGCCATTACCACAAACGAATAAATCCAGGTAGCCGTCATTGTCATAATCGCCCCAACTGCAACCCGACCAATTACTACCGGGCGAAGGCGTAAATTCCGGGCCGGAAGTGACATTGGTGAAGGAGCCATTGCCATTGTTGTGATATAGATGATTTCTAGTGCCGCCATTGTCAGTAATAAACAAATCCGGCAAACCGTCGTTATCATAATCACCCCATGCGGCGCATTGCGCCCCGTTTTCCCACATGTCTGTGGCAATGTCATTGGTGAGAATCCTCGTAAACGTCCCGTTCCGATTATTGTGATAAAGAAAATTATTTTGGGAGGGCGTGTTGTTGACAACAATTAGATCCATGAAACCGTCGTTGTCATAATCCGCCCACGCTGTGCCGTAGCCATTTCCGAAATCCCTGGCAACATCGCCCGACGTGAAGAGGAAGAATGTTCCGTTTCCATTGTTGCGAAATAACAGATTGGTCGAACCGCCGGAATTTACGCCGCTGTCCGTGATAAACAGATCCACAAAGCCATCGTTGTTATAATCCGCCCAGGCGCAAGCGTCAAAGTAGCCTGGCTTGGTGGTCAGAAAGCCGCCATTGGCACGGGTAAAAGTGCCGTCACCGTTTCCATGGTAAAGTATGTTGTGTGTTGGCGTTGAATCTCCTACTCCCGCTGAAACCATCAAGTCCAGATTGCCGTCGTTATCATAGTCAGCGGCCGCAGCTCCGGTATGATAGTCCGCGTCCTGAACCGGATCGCCACTGGTTACTTTGGTAAATGTTCCGTTGCCATTACTGAGGTAATAAAAATTGGTTTCCGTGTAACCGGAGACAAACAAATCCAGGAAGCCATCATTATTGAAATCGCCCCAAACGCCGCGTGTGTAATTGCCGAGGTCTGTCACGGGGGCACCGGTGGTGACCTGGGCGAACTGTGTAAGATTCACCTGCAACGTCGCCACAAGGCTGGTAATGGAGCCGGAGATGTTTGTCGCGACAACCAGGTAATTTCCGGCGTTCGAGGGTTGAGCATTTGCGATGGCCAGATTCGAGTTAGTGGCGTCGGTAATGGCCGTTCCGTTGAAATACCATTGATAGCCAAGCGGTGCCTCACCCAGGGCAACAGATTGAAATAAAGCATCTCCGTTTATGCTGGCGGAACGGTCGCCGGGTTGTTGAGTGAAACTCAATGGTTGGGACGTATTAAACCGGAAAATGGTGTGGCCGCCAGTCGGGCCGTCGCCAGTTGTGCCATAGAAATTGCCGTCTGTGGCCTGGATAACGCCATCAAAAGGATAAGCTCCATTGTCAACGGTAAAGGAAACCAGCGTCGTCACATTGCCGTTGGTTGTCGTCCTGAACACCGTTCCATAGCTATTACCACTGGATACTGGAAGATCACCACCTCCATAGGTTGTGCCATAAAGATAACCATCGTTCGCTTGCATCAAACTTGTAAAGGGATGCGCACCATTAGTGCCGTTGAATGCCGCGATTGTGGTCAAGACCCCTCCCGGCGTGATCTTAAACACAGTGCCAAAACCGCCGCCACCGTTAAGCGATGAAAGGCCGCCCCATTGCGTAGTTCCATAGAAATTTCCGTCGCTACCCTGAACCAATCTTGCGCCAGGATGGCCGCCATTGGCACCATTAAAAAAAGCCAGCGTTGTCAACGTGCCGGCAGATGTCATTTTAAACACGGTCCCCAAGCTGGCAGCCGTGCCACCCCATTGTGTGGTGCCATAGAAATTGCCATCGGCGCCCTGGATAACTCCGGCATAGGGATTCGCGCCATTGTCGCCACTGAATTTGACCAGCGTCGTCAATATCCCTGACGGCGTCATTCTAAATACTGTTCCATAACCGCTGCCGCCGCCGAGTGCCAAATTGCCACCCCAATAAGTTGTTCCGTAAAAATTGCCATCACTGCCCTGTATCAGGGTTGCGTAGGGTATGCCGCCGTTGGCAGCATTAAACGTAACCAATGTTGTCAGGGTGCCGCCGGGAGTCATTTTAAATACCGTCCCTCGATCATTTTTGCCTCCGTTGGCAGTTGTACCATAAAAGTTACCATCGCTGCCTTGGGTCAGCCTGCCACCCGGATTCGCGCCATTAGTGCCGTTAAACGAAACCAAATTTGTTACTGTGCCATCCGCGGTCATCTTAAACACGGCCCCGAGATTATTGTCGCCACCCGAATAGATGGTGCCATAAAAATTGCCATCGCTCCCCTGAATCAGTGTGATACCTCCCGGCAGGCCCTGAAAACTGTGCAGTGTTTCCTGGCCACAGGCAGAATCGAGTAAGAAAACCGCCAGGAGCAGGACAACGGTTGAAATTTGAAATAAACCGGGCGCGAATAGGATTTTCGTTTTCATTTTCATCAAGTTGGTTGCGGTTTTGTGTGCCAAGCCATTTTGTGGCTTGCCTTTAAACGGGCGAAAAATCCGGATCTTTCAAAAAAATGAAAAAACTTTGAAAGAATCTGTCGCCCCATTCGTTTAAGCTGGCATGATGCTCTTATGAATCAGATGGAAGACGATTCCCATCCGACACGGCCAAGCCTGCTCAACAAGCTCAAAGACACTGCCGACCATCAAAGTTGGCGGGAGTTCAACGATTTATACGGCAAGTTGATCTTCGGCTTCGCGCTCAAAGCCGGATTGACGGAAGATGAAGCGAAAGAAGTGGTCCAGGAAACTCTAATTGCCGCCGCCAATAACCTGCCGGGCTTTCGCTATCAACCGAAAGTGTGCTCATTCAAGACCTGGCTGTTGAATTTGAGCCGATGGCGCGTGACGGATCAATTGCGCAAGCGCCAGGCACCGTCAGCGCCCCGGCAGGACTCCCGGATGCGCGAAGGCGATGGCACGCGCACCGATACCATTGAACGGGTAGCCGATCCTGCGGGCAGTCAACTCGAAGCCATTTGGGACGAAGAATGGGAAGCATCGCTCCAGGGTATTGTGCTGGCGCGGGTGAAGGCTCAAACAGATCCGAAACAGTGGCAAATATTCGACTTTTATGGGCTGAAAAAATGGCCTGTGCATGATGTGGCACAAGCATTGAATGTCAGCGTGGGGCAAATTTATCTCGTTAAACACCGCGTGGCTGCCCGGGTCAAAAAGGAAATCAAAAAGGAAATCAAAAGGCTGGAAAAATAATTGCCTTGTTAAAGAAAATGGTCGGAGCGACAGGATTTGAACCTGCGACGTCTTGCTCCCAAAGCAAGTGCTCTAGCCAGGCTGAGCTACGCTCCGGCACTGGGTTATGATGTCATAATTTTGGTCCGAGGCA
This sequence comes from Pseudomonadales bacterium, assembly GCA_035500235.1. GTDB lineage: Bacteria > Verrucomicrobiota > Verrucomicrobiia > Limisphaerales > UBA11358 > UBA11358. The sequence continues at coordinate 5,455 of DATJXK010000215.1, forward strand.
ATTTTAATCTCTATAAAAATCAATTTGCCAATGACAACTGCAATCGGCAGAATAACTGTTCAATTTAATCTATGAAAAAGTCTGCTTTGAGCTTTATTTTGTTGGCGGGAATGATGTTTTTGAACGTCTGCAATGGACAAACGCCCCCTCCGCCGGCGGGAAACACCAACGCCGCTCTGCCGGATGAAAGATCCCGCGAAAGCTACGCGGTGGGCATGTATTTGGGTGACGGGCTGAAAAAAACCGGCGTGGATTTAGACATGGATTTAGTGATGCGCGGTTTCAAAGAATCCGCGGCGGGTGGCACTACCCTGATGTCCCAGCAGGACATGACCGCCGCCATGATGGCCTTCCGCCAGGCCGTGGCTGCCAATCACCAGAAAATGATGGAGCAAGAGGCTAAAAAGAACGCTGCAGCCGGTGCGGCATTTCTGGAGGCGAACAAATCCAAGCCCGGTGTCGTCACGCTGCCGGACGGTTTGCAGTATAAAGTGATTACGGAGGGAACGGGAGAAACACCTTCGGCTACGGACGAAGTCAGCGCCAATTACAAAGGCTCGCTTGTGGACGGCACGGAGTTCGACAGCTCGGCGAAGAGCGGTCATCCGGCCCAGTTCATGGTCAGGGGAGTCATTCCCGGCTGGACCGAAGCGCTGCAAAAAATGAACGCTGGTTCCAAATGGGAATTGTATATCCCGTCGGATCTCGCCTACGGTCCTAATGGCCGTCCGCCAGTGATCGGGCCCAATGAAACGCTCATCTTCGAAGTTGAACTGCTTTCTGTTTCCCATCCGCAGCCGCCAGCGCCGCACCAGCCGCTTACCAGCGACATCATCCGCGTTCCTTCGGCGGAAGAAATGAAAAACGGAGCCAAGGTGGAAACCATCAAGGCTTCCGACGTTCAAAAAATGCAGCAATCCGGAACGACGAACTAACGGTTGCGAAAGCCGGAAGTTGGAGCATGGTAGTCGGGTTGGTGTCCGCATTTTTGCGGCGCCATTGTTTTTTAAACTGTTCGGACAGCCGGAAAGGGGAGGCGTTGGGTGATAATAAATTCATTTTTTATTATCTTTGTCGTTAAGGCTTTTGAACAAACTACACCCGATGATTGTCTTTTCTAATATTGTCAGGACTAATAAAAGAAAATAGAGACAGATTATGAAACAACTTTCGAAATTTATATCAGGATTCACCGTCGGAATTTTCGGCGTTGCCCTGTGCACCATCGCCTTACATTCCCCGCTTTTGGCCAAGGATACATCACCTTCCACGCCATCTTTGTCCGTGGACGCCACGCCGATTAACCGCTCCACTTCGGGCATTACCAGCTTTGCGCCTGTCGTCAAAAAAGCCGCTCCGAGCGTCGTTAACATCTATTCCACCCATGTGGTCCGTTACCATCAGTATAACAATCCCTTTTTTCGCCAATTCTTTGGTGACCCGGGTGAGGGTTCGGGCGGCCGCACGCATCGGGAAGAGGTCCTGGGTTCGGGCGTCATTATTTCTTCCGATGGCTATATCCTGACGGCCAACCACGTCGTCGCCGGCTCGGACGAAACTAAAATCTCCATTACCGGTAGCAAAAAGGAATACGCCGCGAAAGTTGTCGGCACCGATCCCTTGACCGATGTCGCCGTTCTGAAAATTGATGCGCAAAATCTTCCGGCGATCACGATTGGCGACAGCTCCCAGCTGGAAGTGGGCGACATCGTCCTGGCCATTGGCAATCCCTTTAATATCAGCCTGCCGGGCCAGACTCCCACCGTGACCATGGGCATTGTGAGCGCGCTTGGCCGCAGCGGCCTGGGCTTCAATGGCTACGAAAATTTCATCCAAACGGATGCGGCGATTAATCCGGGAAATTCCGGCGGCGCGCTGGTAGATGCCGAAGGCCGCCTGATTGGCATTAATACCGCCATTGAAAGCAGCAGCGAGGGCAGCGAAGGCATTGGCTTCGCCGTTCCGATCAATCTTGCCCGCCACGTGGTGGACCGGTTGATTCACGGCGGTAAAGTCACCCGCGGATATCTCGGTGTCATTCCGCAGGATATTACGCCGTTGCTGGAACAGGATTTTAACCTAACCAGCGAAAATGGCGCGCTCGTGGGCGACGTTAAGTCTGATTCTCCCGCGGATAAAGCCGGCATGAAATCCGGCGATGCCATCACCAAATTCAATGGCCAGGCGATCAACAATAAGAACGATTTGCTCCTTGCCGTGGCCGATTGTTCTCCCGGCCAGGAAGTGTCTTTGACCTATATCCGCGACGGCAAAGAGCGCACTATCAAAATCACCCTGGCGGCGCGGCCGGGTGAAGTGGCCCAGGCGCAAAGCAATGAAACGGACGCCCTCGATGGGGTTACTGTGAATGACATTGATTCCGATGCTCGCCAGGCCCTGCAAATTCCCGACGACATTCATGGCGCGCTGGTGACTGATGTCCAGGAAGGCTGTCACGCCGCTGAGGCGGGGCTGCAAAAAGGGGACGTCATTTTGTCAATTGACCGGCACCCCGTGAGCAGCGGCGATGATGCTGTGAAATTGTCCAACGCCGCCAAGGGAACGTCCATTCTCCTCAAGGTATGGAGCCGTGAAGGCGATTCTGCGGGCACGAGATACCTCAGCGTGGACAACACGAAGAATGCCGACAAAGACAATCAAAGCAACCAGGATAACAATACCGACCAGCAATAAACCGGCTGGGCGGGAGGGCCGTTAGAGATTTGCCGGGGACATTGTCCCCGGCAAAAATACTTAACGCAATCGCGCCTTAATAGGGTGCAGGAAGAACAACTTATCACTCGTCACCCGCCGTTTCTCGTTTTACCTTTATCTTTGATAAAGGATGACCGCATCCAATGGTTAACGATTTGATGTTTTAAAAAATGCCTGTCCAATACAAAGACTATTACGAAACCCTCGGGGTCCCGCGCGGGGCCAGCGAGGCCGATATTAAAAAATCCTTTCGCAAGCTCGCGCGCCAGTACCATCCGGATGTCGCCAAAGACAAAAAGCGGGCCGAGGAAAAATTTAAGGAAATCAACGAGGCTTACGAAGTTTT
>DATJXK010000216.1:0-2751 GCA_035500235.1 Pseudomonadales bacterium
CAATGATGCCAAAGCGATGGACGAGTTCATTTGGGCTGGTGACGAAGGCCCCGATTGGATGCGCGGCGGCAGTTATGTGGTCGTCCGGCGGATTCGGATTGCGCTGGAGCATTGGGACCGGATGAAGCTGATGTTTCAGGAACAAACCATTGGCCGGCATAAATACTCCGGCGCGCCGCTGGGCAAGACCAACGAGTTCGACAAGGCCGACTACGATGCGGAGGACGCCGACGGCAATCCGGTCATCCCTGAAAACGCGCATATTCGCCTGGCGGCCGCCGTCAACAACGACGGCGCACAAATCCTGCGCCGGCCTTATTCCTACAACGACGGCGCTAATGTCACCGCTGAACGCTGGCCGCCGTGGCGCGACGAAATGGAATTCGACGCTGGTCTGTTTTTTGTGTGCTATCAGCGCGACCCGCGAACCGGGTTCATCAAGTTGTTTGAGAAGATGTCGAAATTCGACATGATGAACCAATTCGTGACGCACGTGGGCAGCGGGCTGTTTGCCTGTCCCGGTGGAGTGAAGACAGGTGAATTCATCGGGCAACAACTGTTCAAAGCATGACACGCTTCATGGACAAGGAAAACAAATTGGGCGGTGGTGAATCTTTTGCCACTGCTCATCTCCGCCTTTGGTTTCGGATTGTGCTGTTGATGACGGCGTTCATCGTGCTTGGCGTCTTGGTCTGGCAAGGAATTACCGCCGGCGGCAACCCAAATCCTGAAGCACCGAATACGAACCCCGTGTCAGCGATTTTGGACATTGGGGTGCTGGTGTTTCGGGAAGGGCTGGAATGTATCCTGGTGCTCACGGCCATCACCGCCAGCATGATTGGCGAACGGCAACCGCACCGTCGTCCGGTCGCCATCGGCGCGGCCATCGCTTTTGTCGTAACGTTGATCACCTGGTTCATCGCCGCGGGCATCGTTCATGATTTGACCGGGAGTCTTTCCGCGCTCGACCTTCAGGCCGCCACGGGTTTGCTGGCGGTCATCATTTTGCTGGTGGTGATGAATTGGTTCTTCCACAAAATTTATTGGGGCGGCTGGATTTCCCGGCATAACCGCAGAAAAAAGGAACTGCTGGAAAGCAAGGGCGACGCAATGTTTTCCAAACCGAAACTTCTGTGGGGATTGGGTCTTTTGGGATTCACCTCGCTCTATCGCGAAGGCTTCGAGGTCGTGCTGTTCCTGCAAAGTTATTATTTGAAAATGGGCGGCAAGGTCACCCTGCTTGGCGCATTGTTGGGATTGTTTTTCACGGGCATTGTCGCGGTGCTGACGTTTGTGGCCCATCGCCAGTTGCCTTACCGGAAAATGCTGGTGTTCACCGGAATTTTATTGGGAGGCGTTCTGCTAGTCATGGTGGGTGAGCAAGCGCAGGAGATGCAACTGGCCAATTGGATTCCCACGACACAAATCAACAGCTTGGCGAATGTCATTCCTCCTTGGGCGGGTTTGTGGTTCTCGATCTTCCCCACGCGGGAGACGCTGGTTGCCCAACTGCTTGCCGCCATTCTGGTCATCGGTTCTTACTTTGTCAGCCGATTCCAAGCCTCTGCGAGATTGCGTCGCGGCCGAGAAGCCGCTTAACCATGAGTTGAGCGAAACAAATCAAGCCCTGCCCATGCCGTTCAAAATTGCCATTCACGAAAGGCGATTAAATGACGGGATGATTGTAAAAATTCTGAAACGCGCAGTGATTTTTATTGCCCAACGGCGTCATTGGATTTGAAATAGTGCGGTGAAAAGGATTTTTGCGTTTATTTGGATCATTGCCTGCCTCGCACTCACCCAAGACAGCATCTTTGCCTGGGACGGGGCGGGCCACATACTCATTGCCGCCGAAGCATTTCGCCAATTGTCGCCTGAACTTCAGGCTCAAGCTGTCGAGGTGCTCAAGGCCCACCCCGATTACGACAAATGGGTGAAGTCATACCATCCAAATCCGACGATCAGCCAGGCCGCTTATGTATTTATGCGCGCCAGCATGTGGCCGGACGAAATCCGGGGAAGCGGCAGTCCGTATGATCATCCCGAATGGCATTTTATTGATTACCCGTTGCGCCCGCCGGACTTTTTCCTCGAAGAGGACCACAATTTGACCAACAACGTTCTCTGGGGCGTGATGCAATGTGAAAAGACTTTGGGTGACACCAACGCCAACCCGGAATTGCGCGCGGCATACCTTTCTTTCCTCATTCATTTGATTGGCGATATGCACCAGCCGCTTCACTGCTGCTCGCTCTTTACGGTGGCTTACCCGGATGGTGATCGTGGTGGAAACGATTTTTATGTGAAAGTGGATGGACAAGGCGTCCGTTTACACGGCATTTGGGACGGCTTACTTGGAACTGTCCCCAATCCGCTTGCCCAATGGGCGTATTCGCTCAAGGTTGAAGCGGAACATCCAAGGGATTCGCTGCCGGAACTGGCCATGCACACCACGCCGAGGGACTGGAGTTTGGAAAGCCGTGCATTGGCGATTAAATACGGGTATCTGAACGGCAATCTAAAGGGCAGCACCAATCCTGAAACCGCGCCCCCCTTGCCGACCGAATATATCACGGAAGCAAGGAAAGTGGCGGAACGGCAAGGCGCATTGGCTGGATACCGTTTGGCAGATGAAATCCGCGAATACCTAAAGGTGGGGAAATTCGTGCCGCTCCTTCCGCCTGACACAAACATGGCAACCGAAATTCTGCCGAAAGAAATCGGAATAGCGCAAGCTGCGAACTTTTATTA
>DATJXK010000217.1:0-4182 GCA_035500235.1 Pseudomonadales bacterium
CGGCCGCCCGCTTCCGCTTCCCGACGCAACCGTGCGCGGCGGATTTCCGGCCAAAAAATGTGCGGCATTTGGCAAACCGTGTTTAGCCGGTCTTCCTGATTCCTGCGACTTTGTCGGCGCATGCATCTTCGCTGGCGGCAAACTGGCTTTCGTTGGTCCGCGTTGATCGGGTTGTTCATCCTCGGTCTCGCGCCCGTGCCGGGATTGACGGCGACCAACACCGTGCCGGCCCTGGCCAGCGCGGATTGTCTGGACTGCCATACGGATCCCCACAACACGCGCATGGTCAATGGCCGGAGCGAACCGCTCGCGTTGTTTCCGACCAACGGGTTTGCGCGGTCGGTTCACAGCCAGCTGGATTGCATTGATTGCCATGACGGCATCAAGGAAATGGTGCATGACAAGAATGTGCCGCCGCCCAACTGCGCGGGCTGTCACGACAAGCAGGCCAAACAATATACCGCGAGCATCCACGGCATGAGCCACCAAATGGGCGCTTCGGGTGCGGCCCAATGCTGGGATTGCCACGGCTCGCATGAAATCATGCCGGTGAAAAACGGGGATTCGCCGGTGTATAAATTAAATCTGCCGGCGACGTGCGCCAAGTGCCACAGCAACGCCAAGCTCACGAAAGAGTATCAGATTCAAATCCCCGAGGCGGCGGCACAATACATGGACAGCATCCACGGCAGTGCGTTGTTGAAGATGGGGCTGATCGTGGCGCCGTCCTGCGATGACTGCCACGGCGTGCACGACATCAAACGTGCGGTGGACCGGGATTCGCCGATCAATCACGCGAACATTGCAAAGACCTGCGGCAAATGCCATGTGGGCATCGAGGAGACTTATGATAAAAGCGTTCATGGCCGGCTGCTGGCGGCGGGTGATCCGCGCGGTCCGGTGTGCACGGACTGCCATAGCGCGCATGAAATCTCCAATCCGACTGGCAACAACTTCAAGAGCATCAGCGATGAGCGCTGCGGCAAATGCCACGCGGACCGGCTGGAAGGTTATCGGGACACTTATCACGGCAAGGCGATGGCGCTCGGCAAACCGAACAATGCGCCGGCCGTGGCGGCGTGTTATGACTGCCACGGTTTCCATGATGTGCTGCCGCCGTCGGATCCGGCTTCGCACCTGTCCACGAACAATATTCTCGCCACCTGCCAGAAATGTCATCCAGGCGCGACCTCCAGATTCACCGAATATCGGCCGCACGCCAATCCCCTGGACCGAAAAAATTATCCGATGCTGCACGCCGTGTTCATGGCGATGACCGCGCTGCTCATCGGTACTTTCACCTTTTTCGGCGGTCACACGCTGGCCTGGCTCGTGCGGGCGGTGTGGCTGTATTTGCACGATTCCAAAACCTTTCGCGAGGCGAAGATCCAGACGCAGTCGGGCGATGAATGGTTCACGCGCTTTGTGCCCTTCGAGCGTTTCCTGCACTTCCTGGTGGTGACCAGTTTTCTGACCCTGGTGTTGACGGGGATGCCGCTGAAATTTTATTACACCGGCTGGGCGAAGTTCATCTTCGGTCTCATCGGCGGGCCGGACACGGCGCGGATGCTGCACCGCTTTGGCGCACTCATCACTTTTCTCTATTTCGCAATGCATCTGGCGTCATTGATTGCCAAGACCTGGCGCGGCCGGAAAAAATTGCGCAATGCGGACACCGGGCGGATCGAGTTCCGCCGCCTGGGCGGGCTGTTGTTTGGTCCTGACTCGATGGTGCCGACGTTGCAGGACTGGCGCGATTTTGTGGATCACAACAAATGGTTCTTCGGCAAGGGGCCGAAGCCGCAGTTTGACCGCTGGACGTACTGGGAGAAATTTGATTACTTCGCCGTGTTCTGGGGTGTGGCCATCATCGGCATGTCCGGGCTGGTCATGTGGTTCCCGGTGTTTTTCACGCGGTTCCTGCCCGGCTGGGTGATCAACATCGCGTTGATCCTGCATTCCGACGAGGCGTTGCTGGCGGCAGGGTTCATTTTCACAATCCATTTTTTCAACACGCATTTCCGCATCGAAAAATTTCCGATGGACACCGTCATTTTTTCCGGGCGAATTTCCAAGACCGAGATGCTGCACGAACGCCGGCGCTGGCATGACCGCCTCATGGCGGCCGGCCGGCTGGACGATTATCGCGTGAAGGACGAATGGTTCCAGTGGAAAAACATCGCCCGGACCTTCGGCTACCTCTTCTTCGGCCTGGGGTTGGTGCTGCTGGCGTTGATCGTTTACGCGATGGTGTCGCGGCTCTTCCATTGAGGGGCGCAGGTTGGGAGGCTGTTGCGGGCATCCGATTGATCGCAAATTCCTGGAGACTTGAATTCACCCCCTAAACAGGGGGTGGAAAGAACCGGATGGTTTTGTAGAATGGTGCCCGTTCGAAGCGAATTGCCAGTTATAAAACCTCATTATTAATATCCTATGAAATTAGCTGAAAAGCCAGTTATGCAAAGAGCGCAACTGCTCCCGCTTGCAGCGGCGCTGTTAACCAGTTGGGCGGGTACTGCCGGAGCGGCGGACTATCCTTCCACCATTCTGGCGGACAATCCGTCCGCTTATTACCGCCTCGAAGAAACGGGAAATGCAACCACGGCGGTCGACTCGTCGATCAACGGCGTGAATGCATCCTACAATTATAATATCGAGAACAATTCCCCGTTACTGGGCCAGCCGGGAATAGACACGAATTCAATTGTTTTCAATGGTGGCGGGTGGTCCGGGGATTTCGGTTTTGTTGACATTCCTGCGAGCACGCTGATCACTCCTTTGGCTGCCAACAATACGGATAGCGCCGCCTTTTCGGAAGAAATGTGGATCAAGGTTCCCAGCCAGCCGCCCACGTATGAGGTTCCGATTGAAGTGGCCCAGTATCCCAATGGATGGAATCTTTATGTCTCAGGGGCTGACGACGGGAATGGCCCGGACAGCTATTTTATTTTGAATATTCATTCGGCGGCCGTGTTTGCTCATGTGGTTAAGATTCAATTTCTGCAATGGAACCATGTTGTGGTCACGTATGACGGGGCCAATGCTCTCGTGTATGTCAACGGGGTTGCATATGGTCCTTACGCCATCGCGGGCTTCGTGCCTGCGATCGGCTCCGATGGACACATTGGTTCAGGACAAGGAATCGGCTGGCAACCCTTCAATGGTGGCATCGATGAAGTTGCCTTTTATACAAACGTGCTGACTGCCTCCCAAGTTTTGAACCATTACGAAGTCGGTACCAACTCCTTCCGTGCGCCGCCGACGCCACCCACCGTTTTGACCGATCCGGCATCGACGACCAATTACTCCGGCCTGCCGGTATCCTTTATCGTGGGAGCTGACGGCACATTGCCATTGCATTATCAGTGGTACGAAAACTCCACTCCCGTCGGTGGAAACTCCAGCCTGTTGAGCTTTAATTGCCAGTATCCAGCCGATAACAACGCCACTATTCAGGTGGTTATCACCAACAATTACGGGTCAGTTACCAGCCAGGTGGCGACATTGACGGTGCAGACCAACGAGGTGATCGCCAACCCGCCCGGCTCGATCACCCGTAACGTGGGCAGTCATGCGGCCTTTTATGTGACTGCTTATGGCGCGGTTCCCATAACGTATCAATGGTCGCGCAGCACCGACGGCGGCAACACCTTCACACCGATTTCGGGCGCCACCAGCGCCGCTTTGTGGTTGACGAATGTGCAGATGTCTCAAAATGGCTACCAGTACGCCGTCACCGTCACCGGGCCATTTACCACCACAGTGGTTCCAGCAGCGACGTTGAGCGTCCAGTCCCGCGCAGTGAATGTTCCGCTCAACGGCTACGGTGCCATTGTGGCGGCGGATCAGCCGGTGGCTTATTGGCGGTTGGACGAACCGAACGGCAGCGCTACGGCGGTTGACGCGGTGGGCACTTTTGACGGCCAATATACTCCCAATGCCGGCAGCATCACCTATGGCGTTGTGCCGCCGGGCATTCCTAATGACACAGATCCTGCCGTGGATATTGAGGGCGGGGCAACCATTCAAGTTCCCTTCGCGCCGGAGCTTAATCCCACCACGCCGTGGTCGGTGGAAACTTGGGTCAGGCCCTCCTCATTGGGTGCAAACGGAGGAGATTACCGCGTGGTTCTTTCATCCGAGTACAATCAATACCCGAATCCGTACAATGGCTGGTATATT
>DATJXK010000218.1:0-23515 GCA_035500235.1 Pseudomonadales bacterium
ATAACCAATAACCTGCGTTGTCCCTATTTTCATTGACTTGATGGGGCATTACAGTTCCCAATAAAGTTAATCTTCCATGAAAATAAAACTCTCCCTGCACTGGGACCCAGTTTTTTTCAAAAAAAAAGATTTGACGCCATAACTCGAATGTAATATAATTTACTACATCATGGAATTAAAGTAGTCAAAAATACTATATTATGAAAAACAAAGCCCAATCCATGCCCGGAACCAATCGTCGCACCTTTCTTTCCCAAACCGCCGGGCTGGCCGCCGTGATGGCCGCTGGTTTGCCCACCCTGGCGAAAGCCCAATCTGCCGCGCAAGCGGACGCCGGCACCGCCAGCGGCGCGGCTTTCCCCCAGGATTTCTTTTTTGGCGCGGCCACGGCTGCTTACCAGGTGGAAGGCGCGGCCAAGGAAGACGGCCGCAAGCCAAGCGTCTGGGACACGTTCAGCCATATTCCCGGCCATATCAAAAACAACGACACGGGCGACGTGGCCTGCGACCATTACCATCGCTACGAAGACGACGTGAAGCTCATGGCGGAGCTGGGCGTCAAACATTATCGCTTTAGCATCGCCTGGCCCCGCATCATTCCCGATGGCCGCGGCGCGGTGAATGAAAAGGGCGTGGATTTTTACAGTCGACTCACCGACACGCTGCTCAAACATGGCATCACGCCGCACGCTACGTTGTTTCACTGGGACAGCCCGCAGGCGCTGGAAGACCGTTACGGTTCCTGGCGCAGCCGCGAAATCGCCAAGGATTACGCCGATTACTGCACCCAGACCGTCAAACGCCTCGGCGACCGCATCACCAACTGGATGACGATCAACGAAATCTTTTGTTTCACTTATCTCGGCTATGGCGTCAACACAGCTCCACCCAACGCGCCGGGTACCATCGTCAAGACGCGCAAAGAATTGCACCAGACGGTCCATCACGCCTTGCTGGCGCACGGCATGGGCTGCCAGGCCATTCGCGCCGCAACACCGAAACCGGCCCAGGTATCGCTCGTCATCAATTTTGATGCTTTTATTCCCGTGATCGAGACGCCGGAAAATATTGAGGCGGCCAAAAAAGCGTTTGTCGCGGAGGAACACAACGGCACCGTGCTCGTCCCGGCGCTGACCGGCGCTTACAATGAGGATGCGCTCGGCGGCGCGGCCCCGGACATCGAGCCGGGCGATATGGAAACCATCGCCCAGCCGCTGGACGTGCTGGGTTACAACGTCTACACCGGCTCATATGTTCGTGCCGCTGATAATGCACGCGGCTATGAATTGCTGCCGCTGCCCAAGGAATATCCGCAGATGCACATGCCCTGGCTGAATTTCATTCCCGAAGCGCCGTACTGGGGTATCCGGATGGTTTCCGAGGCGCTCGGCAAAAAGGATTTGCCGATTATCATCACGGAAAACGGCTGCGCCACGCCCGATGATCTCACTGATAAAGGCGAGATTCTGGATTTGTCCCGCATTATGTACACGCGGTCCTATCTGCGGAACGCGCATCGCGCCCTCAGTGAAGGCTATCCGCTCAAAGGATATTTCCACTGGAGCCTGATGGACAATTTCGAATGGACCTGGGGTTACACGCGCCGCTTCGGCATGACGTACATTGACTACGCCACGCTCTCACGCACGCCCAAGGAAAGCTTCCGCTGGTATCAACAAGTCATTCGCGAGAACCGGATAGTTTAACGGCGGCGATAACAGAGAATGCCGGCGCCCAATGCCAGCAAAGCCATGGTGGAAGGTTCAGGCACGGGCAGGCTTCCGCCTTGAAAAGCCAGACTGACCGGATCTGACAGCCCCGAGGCAACGGTACTTTGGGTTCCGCCAGGTGAAAATTCATAGACGTTCCCACTGCCACTGTCTGCTTCAAACAAATCGCCTGATGAATCAAATGCCAGGCCCTTGGGAATATCCAACCCTGTGGCAAACGTGCTCTGGACTCCACCAGTGGAAAATTCATAGATTTCCCCTTTGCCAGCCGCTACTATCTCCCCGTTGCTGTCTGCCACGAAAAGGTCGCCTGCGCTGTTAAAAGCCAGTCCATTGGGCGTATCTAATCCCGAAGCAAAAACGCTTTGCGCTCCGCCTGGTGTGATCTCGATGATTTCACCCTGACGTCCCTGGGTTGCTGACACAAAAAGATTGCCCGCGCCGTCAAATGCCAGGCCGGTGATATTATACTCAGGTAGGCCCATGGAACCGATCCGTGCAAAATTCGTAATTGTTCCACCCGGCATGTATTCCAGAATGCTTTGACCTACACCGGCAAAAAGGTCACCGGAGTTATTGAAGGCCAGTGCGGCCGCCTCTGCGGGGGAAAACGGGGTTTGAGCGCCTGCCGGCGTATATTGATAAATGATACGACTACCCTCCCCGTCCGATGCCACAAATAAATTGCCGGCGCTGTTGAAAGCCAGCGCCGTTAGTTCACTTAACCCGGATGCAAAGGTGCTTTGGGTTCTGTCAGGGGTTATTTCAATAACAGACCCGTTTGAGCTGAAAAATCCAGCGCCTGACGCTGCCACAAATAAATTTTGCGCCTGGACGCCCGCCGTCATGAATGCAACGAGCCCCAGCGCAGCCGCAAGGCCAGGCAAACGGAGAAAGATTCTTAGATAGCGGTTCACAGCCCTATTACTTTCTGACTCTTTAACTTATAGCATAAGGATCATTTCTTTCCAAGTAATACTTTGTCACATATAAGCTGGCTTCAAAGTTACGCAATTGTCACAATCTGCGGGACATTGTAGGATGTAAAATATAGTTAATGTCACAGGATGTTTTAATCGCCGGCGCCGCGCCGGCTCCGGGCAAGGCAGCCGGGAATCCAGGGCCGAAAATTGAGCCCATGGAACATTCCGGCGAGACTGTGGCGGGAATCCCCTCGGACCTGCGTTCGCTGGTAAATCACAATATGTCGCTGGCGGCCACGACGTCCCTGGAGGAGGCACAGAAATTTTTTGGCACGCACGACCTGGAATTCATTGCCGTGGTGGAGAATGGCCGCGCCATCGGCCTTTGCGCCCGGAGGCAGATTGGCATCGTGCTCGGTTCGCGTTACGGCTTCTCGCTCTTTTCCCGCAATCCCGTGCGCGATCATCTCGTGCCGCAGGCGCTGCTGATTCGCACGACCGATTCCATTCACACGGTGCTCAAGCGCCTCGCCGCGCGGCGGGACGAATTTTTCTACGAAGACGTGCTGCTCCAGGACAAGGAGGGAAATTTCGTCGGCTCGATTTTTGTGCGCAACCTGGTGCGCCTGCAACACGGCATGCTGCTCGATAACATCGGGCAACTGGAACAAAACCGCGCCGAGATCGAGCGCAAAAATGCGCAGATGGAGCAGGAACTCATCATGGCCGGCAAAGTGCAGCAGGCCATGCTCTCGCAAATCTGCCCGACGTTCCCGCCGGGGTCGTCCACGGAAGCAAGCGTGCTGCAGTTCCATCACCGCTTTCTGCCGGCCGGCAAAGTGTCGGGCGATTTTTTCTACGTCAGCCGCATCTCGGACCATGTGGCGGGCGTGTTCATCTGCGACGTCATGGGCCACGGCGTGCGCTCCGCGATGATTACGTCCATGCTGCGCGCGCTGGTTGAAGAATTGCAATGCGATGCGGACAAGCCGGGCGAATTGCTCACGCAATTGAATGACGATCTCTTCGCCATCCTGCGCCAGAACGATGAGACGATGTATGCCACGGCGATTTACCTGTTGATTGATACGGCGAATTTGCAAGTACGCTGGGCATCTGCCGGTCATCCGAGCCCGCTGCTGTTGCGAGGCCGTGATTCGGTGGAACCGCTGCCGCTACCCCGCGAAAAGCGCGGCAAAGTGCTGGGGCTGGTAGCGTCATCGCATTACGAGACCGGCGAGGCAGCCCTGCAACCGGGCGATAAGCTGCTCCTGTACACCGACGGCATCTTCGAAATTTTCGAAGGCGACAAGGAATTCGGCATCAACGGCCTGACGGCCACGCTCCGGCAAAATCTGGCATTGCCGACTCCCCAGCTTTTGGACAAGGTCCTCCAAACCGCCCGGGCTTTTTCCCGCTCCAACGAGTTCGAAGACGACGTCTGCCTGCTGGCGATTGATACGGCGGAAGGCAAGAAAAGTTAACCGCAGCAGCCAGCGCATCCATCCCATTCCGGCTTTCGTTTCAACGGTAACGTTTATCCGTGTTAAGCTTTAAGTTACTGTAGTTCAACAGTGTAAAGTCTTCGATCCATTTTGTTAAGGATGGTGTTAAGGGTTAAGTCATTGGGAATCAACAATGTTAAGGATGTTAAGCCTTTCCCGCGATATGCCTATTTCGATCCAACCATATCGAACGAATGGTGGAGTTCCCTACGGCTTCTTAATGGTTCATAGTGGAACATCATATGCCCAATTCCGATTCCTCTCTCTCCCGCCGCAAATGGCTTGGCCTCACTCCGACCATCGCCGCCGCTTCGTTTGGAAGCACCCTGCTCGCGTCGCGGGCGATGGCACAGGACACGTCCGCTTCGTCCGGCACCGATGCCCTGCTCGGCGCGAAGGTCTATAACATCCGCGACTTCGGCGCGAAGGGTGACGGCAAGACGCTGGACACGCCGGCCTTGCAGGCGGCCATAGATGCGTGCCATCGCGACCAGGGCGGCACGGTGCTGGTACCCGCGGGCGTATTCGTCATTGGAACCACGGAATTGAAAAGCAATGTCACGCTGCACATTGCCGCGCAGGGCGTTCTCCTCGGCTCAACGGACAAGCAGCAATATTTCGCCGCGGATAAAATTCCACTCGAAGGCGACTCTACTTTGGAAGACGGCAACGTAGGCCTGCTTTTCGCGGTCAATGCCGAGAACATCATCGTGGAAGGACCGGGAACGATTGACGGCCAGGGCGCGCAATTTCACAGTCCCCAGCACGGTACACCTTCGCCCGTAGGATTGAGCAGCCATCAGCGCCCTTATCATCTGCTTTTTTACCGGTGCAAAAATGTGCGGGTGCGGGACATTTTTCTGAAAGATTGCGCGTATCATTCCATCCGCATCATCGAGAGCAGTTATGCGTGGTTCACGGGCATCCATATCCACAGCCGTGTGAACAGCAACAACGACGGCTTTCATTTCATCAGCACCACGCATGTGCACATGAGCAATTGCAGCGTAGAGAGTCAGGACGACGCCTGCGCGCTGTTCGGAAGCTGCCAGAATATCACGATCACGAATTGCGAGTTCAGCACACGCTGGTCGGTGTTTCGTTTCGGCGGCGGGCATGCAAAGGACATCGCCATTTCCAATTGCCTGTTGTACGAAGTCTTCGGCTGCCCGATTAAAATGCGCTGCGGCCCGCGCTCGCGCTTTGAGCGAATTTCATTTTCCAATCTGGTTATGCGCAATGTGACCGGGCCGATTTCTATCGGCAACGGCCCCGGCGGACGGCGCCAGCTCAATCCCGGAGCGACCGGCGGGACAAATTCAGTCAGCAATGCCACATCGCCCATGGCGGCGAACACCAACGCTGTTCCCAATACTGCAACGAATCTCTACGGCTCAGCGCCGCGCGAATCAGAAACGAGCACGAACGAACCGCCGCCGTTTGTGCCGGTACCGGACGCGGAAGATTTGGCGGCTAAGCCGGGTATTTGCCGGAACATTTCGTTCAACGGCATCTACGCCATCGTCAGCAAGCCGTACCAGATTCCCGATGCCGTGGTCACGAGCGCTTATAATCCGGCGGAAATTTTTTCGTGCATCTCACTCAACGGCGTCGCGCCCGCCAGCCTCCAGGATATCCGCTTCAA
Source organism: Pseudomonadales bacterium (assembly GCA_035500235.1). Classification (GTDB taxonomy): domain Bacteria; phylum Verrucomicrobiota; class Verrucomicrobiia; order Limisphaerales; family UBA11358; genus UBA11358. The sequence continues at coordinate 5,804 of DATJXK010000218.1, forward strand.
CGACGTGCATGTCATTTTCCCCGGCGGCGGCACATTGGAACAGGGCGCGAACCGCGATGTGCCGAAGATCGCCGATGAATATTTTCGCAACGGCATCCTGCCGGCGTATGCGCTCTTTGCCCGTGGCGTGCATGGCCTGACGCTGAACAATGTGCGCTTCGAAATGGATACGCCGGATCTGCGGCCAGCGGTGATTTTTGACCATGTCACTGACGCGGCGGTGACCGGCCTGAATGTACAAGGCCAGCCCAGGGCCGAATCGGTCCTGCGCTTCATCGAATCGCAGGATGTGTTGATGACGGCGACGCGCTTGCTCACACCCGCCAATGTATTTCTGCAAGTGGAAGGGAAGAATGAAAACATTACGATTGACGGCGGCGATTTAACGAAAGCCGCCACACCCGTAGCATCTAAATACGGCGCAGGACCAGAGGATGTAAAAGTGCGCGGTTAAAAAACAACGGTTTACAAATCCGTGATCGGCGCGTGACGCGGCACGAGAGCTTTCATAATAAACCAGGCAATCAGGTAGCTAAACGCGCAGATAAAAAACATGATGAGATAAGCGGTCTGGGGAGTATCTTTGAATTGGTCGGTCAATGCTCCCGCAATTTTCTGAACAATCACTCCGCCGATGCCGCCAGCCGCGGTGCCAATGCCGATCACGCTTCCCACCGCTTTCTTTGGAAACATATCAGAGACAGTCGTGAACAGGTTGGCCGACCATGCCTGGTGCGCCGTGGCGCCGATGCAAATCATAGCCACGGCCAGGAAAGCCGCGCTGTGGCCAAAATGACTGACGTTCCCGAAATATTGTGTCAATAAAACTGTCAGCGGGAAAACGGCAATCAGGAGCATCGTCGTCATGCGTGCTTTATAGACGGGCATGCCGCGCTTGATGAGAGTCATGGGGATACTGCCACCATAGATGCTGCCGATGATAGCTACGCCATAGACGATAAATGTCGGCAGCATAATCTGCTGTTTCGTCATGCCAAACTGCTTATGCAAATAATCCGGCAGCCAGAAAAGGTAGAACCACCAGATACCGTCGGTCATAAATTTGCCGGTAAAAAAAGACCACAACTGCCGGTAGCCCAGGAGCCGCATCCAGGAAATTTTTGCGGTGTCACCGGTTTGCGCATCGGCGGCCACTTCATCGTCAATGTGAATGTAATCGTACTCCGCCTTCGACAACCGTTTTTGCTTCGTCGGCGGATCGTAAAACCAGAACCAAAAAATGAGCCAAACCAGGCCACCCGCGCCGGTGATGATGAAAGCCATTTTCCAACCAACGGCATCGCCAAAATGAATCATGCACCAGGGCACCAGAAGCGCAGCCACCATCGCACCGGCGTTCGAACCGGCATTGAAAATGGCCGTGGCCAGGGCGCGCTCACGTTTAGGAAACCATTCGGCCACGGTTTTGATGGATGCGGGAAAATTTCCCGCCTCACCAACGGCAAACAGGCTGCGGATGGCAATGTGCATCTGCACCAGCGAACCAACAAAGGCGTTGGCAATGCCAAAGATGGACCAGACGGTGAGTGCGAGGGCCAAACCAATCTTCGTCCCGATTTTATCAATCAACCGTCCGGCGAAGATAGTCATGAGAGCGTAAAACGCGGTAAAAGCAGAAGTCAGGTTGGCGAAGTCGGTGTTAGTCCATCCGAAGCCCCCCATGGCTGCCGGGGTGCAAAAGAATTCCTTCAAGTAGCTAATGACCTGCCGGTCCAGATAATTAACAGTGGTTGAGAAAAAGAGGAGCGAGCAAATGACCCAGCGGTAACGGCTAAATGCCGGTGCGGCCGAATTAGGAGGATTCATGCGAGAGGATGTTTAGCGCAAAAAATAACCCGGCTCAAGCCTAACTGCTTCATAATGAGAAATATCGTGCCCGGATAGTCACAAAACTGACTACTCATATTTGGCGATTTGACAGGTAGTTAAGACTAGACAACTATCGTCAAAATCATTTTTGGCAGAAATAATAACTTTAAGTGCAGTTTTTTCATGGTGCTTTGCAAAGGAAAAACGCTACATATCCTTATAAAAAGTGTATTTTAGTACAAACATACGAGTGTATTTATCAGGGGAAGCCTGTAGCTTCCTAATAGCCAAAATTGTCGATGGTCAGAACCATCAAATATTATAAACTTTTGAAATGAACTCTAACGGGAACGGGAAATTAGCGCTGGACAAGTTTTCCTTCGGCGTCGGCGACCGCTTTGGCCGCCAGGCCGAGGCGCAGTTGCGCGCCTGCATGATGGCGGCGCAGCACGGCGCGGAAATTATCCCGGTCTGGAACAAATCCAACCGCGAACACGTGATCATTGGTTCTGAGCCGTCGGATTCGCGCAAAGCGGTGGATGCCGCGATTGGGAAATTGGGCTGGAAGCGTCCCTATTTCGTGGATGCCGACCATATCCGCCTGGAAACGGTGGACCGGTTTATCAAGTATTCCGATTTTTACACCGTTGACGTGGCCGACTTCATCGGCAAACCCGCTGACCCGAAGGCGGTAAAGGAATTCGCCGACCGGCATCCGGAATTGACCGGCAGGATTGAAATTCCCGACATCGCGGAACCGTTTCAAATTACGCGGGCCGACGTCGAGCGCATCGCCGGGAAATATCTCCTGGCCATCCAGGACGCGAAAAAGATTTATTCCCATATCGCCCAGGCCAAGGGAGAAGGCCATTTCGTCACTGAAATTTCAATGGATGAAACGGACAGCCCGCAAACGCCTGTGGAATTGCTGGTCATCCTTACGGCTATTGCCGATACCGGCGTGCCGATCCAAACCATCGCGCCCAAATTCACCGGCCGATTTAACAAAGGCGTGGATTACGTGGGCAACGTCGCGCAATTTGAAAAAGAATTTAACGATGACCTCGCAGTCATCCGGTTCGCCACCCAAAAGTATAACCTGCCGAAGAACCTGAAATTGAGCGTGCATTCCGGCAGCGACAAATTTTCCATTTACGGCTCGATTCGCCGCGCATTGAAACGCTTCAATGCGGGCCTGCACATCAAGACCGCCGGCACAAACTGGCTGGAAGAAGTCATCGGCCTGGCGGAAGCCGGCGGCGACGGCCTGGCGCTGGCCAAGGAGATTTATGGCGGGGCACTGGATCATGTGACGGAATTGTGCGCGCCCTATGCAACGGTGATTGACATCGATCCCAAGAAATTACCTTCGAAGGAAACGGTCAACGGCTGGACTTCGGAGCAATTTGTTGCCGCCCTGCGCCACGATCCCAAAAACCCGGCTTACAATGCGCACCTGCGCCAGCTGCTCCACGTGGGCTATAAAGTGGCCGCGCACATGGGCGACCGTTATTTGGACGCGCTCAAACAGCATGAAAAATTCGTGTCCAAAAACGTCACGGAAAACCTTTATGAGCGGCACCTTAAGCCGCTTTTCGTGAGCAATGGCGCATCCTAGAATGTTTTGGTGATTGTCTATCACCAAGGCGGTGCTTAACTTTTGCCGCACAATCATGCCCTTCATTCACGACAATTTTTTACTCAGCACTAAAACCGCGCGCCGGTTGTACCACGACTACGCTGAGGCCGAGCCGATTTTCGATTACCATTGCCATCTCTCGCCGCGCGATATCGCTGCCAACCGCCAGTTCAAAAATCTTTTTGAAATCTGGCTCGAAGGCGACCATTACAAATGGCGGGCCATGCGTTCCAACGGCGTAGCCGAAAAGTATTGCACCGGCGACGCTTCGCCATATGAGAAATTTCTCGCGTGGGCCAAAACTGTCCCGCACACCATCCGCAACCCGCTTTATCATTGGACCCACATTGAATTGAAGCGTTACTTCGGCATCAGTGAATTGCTGGATGAAAAGTCGGCCAAAAAAATCTGGGAAAAGGCCAACGAACAACTCGCCAAACCCGCAATGTCCACCCAGGGCATCCTGAAAAAATTCAAGGTGAAGGTCGTGGGCACGACCGATGACCCGGCCGACAGCCTGGCGGATCACCAGGCATTTGCCCGTTCAGGCCATCCCACAAAAATGGTGCCGGCATTCCGCCCGGACAAGGCGCTGACGGTCAATTCGCCGGTAAATTTCAATCACTGGATCGAGCGCCTCTCAGAAGCGAGTAACATTGATATCAATGGCTTTAGCGCTTTCGTCATGGCGCTGGAAAAGCGACATGACTTTTTCCATGCCCAGGGCTGCCGCATCTCCGACCATGGCATGAACCAATGCTTTGCGGATTTTTGCGCGGAAAAAGTCGCCGCGGGAATTTTTGACAAAGCGCGCCGGGGCAAAGCGGCATCACCGGAGGAATATTCGCAGTTTGCGTCCCACATGATGCTGTTCTTCGGCCGGCTGGATGCGAAACGCGGATGGGTGAAGCAGCTTCACCTGGGCGCCATGCGCAATAACAACACGCGCCTGATGAAGAAGCTCGGCCCGGACACGGGATTCGATTCCATTGGCGACTGGCCCCAGGCACAGGCGCTCGCAGCCTACCTGGATAAATTGGACTCGGAAGACACCCTGCCCAAGACCATCATTTATAATCTCAACCCGGCGAACAATTATGTCTTTGCCACGCTGATTGGGAATTTCCAGGATGGCAGTGTGCCCGGCAAAGTCCAATTTGGGTCTGGATGGTGGTTTCTCGATCAAAAGGAAGGCATGGAATGGCAGATCAACGCCCTTTCCAACCTCGGCCTGCTTTCGCGGTTTGTGGGGATGATTACCGATTCGCGCTCGTTTATGTCCTATCCCCGCCACGAGTATTTCCGGCGCACCTTGTGCAACCTCATTGGCCGGGACGTGGAAAATTGCGAAATCCCCAATGATGACGGCCTTTTAGGCGGCCTAATCGGCAACATTTGCTACGGAAACGCCTCCCGGTATTTCGGGATTTAAATTGCCTTTGGCCCTTTTCCACGCGATGCTTTTATGGCATGACGCCCGATCAACAAGCCGCGCAGGACATCTTCCGAAAAATTGCTGATAACATCGCGCAAGTCATGCGTGGCCAATCCGTGGCCACCCGGAAATTGCTGACCGCCCTGGCCAGCGGCGGGCACGTCCTGCTCGAAGATTTTCCCGGCACCGGCAAAACCACCCTGGCCAAGGCATTGGCGCGTTCCGTGGATGCCTCGTTCAAACGCATCCAGTTTACTCCCGACCTGCTGCCGTCCGATATCCTGGGCGTTTCCATCTTTGACCAGCGGGAACAGCAATTTCATTTTCACGAAGGCCCCATTTTCACCAATATCCTGCTGGCTGACGAAATCAACCGCGCCTCGCCCCGCACGCAATCGGCCCTGTTGGAAGCCATGGGCGAAAGCCAGGTGAGCGTGGACGGCGAACGCCGCAATCTCTCCGATTTGTTTTTTGTCATCGCCACCGAAAACCCTGTCGAATTCCGGGGAACCTATCCGCTGCCTGAAGCGCAAATGGATCGTTTCGCGATGCAATTTTCGCTGGGTTACGTGCCACCAGCGGAGGAGGTTTCCATTCTCGCCGCGCAGCAACACAACCATCCGCTCGACCAATTAAAACCCTGCGCTTCGCTGGCCGAAGTATTGGTGCTCAAGCGCGCGGTGCAGGATGTGCGCATGGGCGATGAATTAAAGCGTTACGCGGTGGACATCGTGGGCGCTACCCGCACCGCCACAGGCGTCAGGCTCGGCGCCAGCGCGCGGGCTTCGATCGCGCTGATGAAATCGGCGCAGGCTTTGGCGCTTTTTGACGGTGTTGATTTCGTTACGCCTGAGCAAATCCAGGAACTGGCCGCGCCGGTGATCGCGCACCGGCTGGTCATGGAACCGCAGGCTAGATTTTCCGGGGTGACCGCCCGTGATGTGGTCGCGGAAATTTTAAAAAAATTGCCTGTGCCGGCATGAGGTAGCATGAATTTAATCTGGCGCGCCGTTTACCGTTTTTACCGTGTAATGTCGTGGCTGATTTATTGGTCGCAACGACGCCTGACGTTCGCGGGATGGATGGTGTTGTCGGGATTTTGTGTGGCGACGTTCGGAGCCCTGGACATGGAAAGTTTGTCGGTTTACCAGGGGGCGGTCCTTTTATTTTTGCTGCTGGTGATCGCCTATGGCTTCTGCTGGTTCTTCCGGGTGCGCTTTTCCGCTGTCCGGACGCTGCCCCGGCTGGGGACCGCCGGGCAGCCATTTACTTACCGGGTGCGCATTAAAAACCTCACTAAAAAAAAGCAAATCGGCCTGACGCTGCTGGAAAATCCCGCCGATCCGCGACCTTCATTTGAGGAATGGCTGGCCCGGCAGATTGCCGAGGAAAAAAAAGTCCGGTCACTCCGGCTCAGCCGCCCCCAGCAAAGATACAACCCTTTCCGTGTGGCGATCGTATCCAACGCAATCGTTCCGCCCATTCCCGCAAATGAAGAAGTGGACGTGGAAATTGGGGTGACTCCGCTCCGGCGTGGCCTGTTGCGGCTGGAGGCCCTGACGCTGGCACGGACAGATCCCATTGGCCTGGTGCGGGCTTTTGTGAGATTCGCTTTGCCGGAAACAATATTGATTTTGCCCAAACGTTACCCGCTTCCTCCCATCATCCTGCCCGGCACTATGAAGGTGCAGGAAGGCGGGGTGGCGCTGGCGTCCAACGTCGGCCAGAGCGATGAATTTGTGTCGTTGCGCGAATACCGGCGCGGGGACCCGCTCCGCCGCATTCACTGGCGCAGTTGGGCGCGCATCGGAAAACCAATCGTCCGTGAGTTTGAAGACGAATTTTTTGCGCGCCACGCCCTCGTGCTGGATACGTTCAGCGACGAGCCGTTCAGCGAAACATTTGAGGAGGCCATCTCGGTGGCGGCATCGTTTGCCTGTGCCGTCCTTACCCAGGAGTCGCTGCTGGATTTGCTCTTTGTCGGCGCGCAGGCATATTGTTTTACGACCGGACGCGGCCTGGCGCACGTGGACCAAATGCTGGAAATACTGGCATCGGTCCGCATGTGCACGGACAAACCATTTGGCACACTTGAAACGCTCGCGCTCAATCATATCGGGGCCGTCAGCGGCTGCATTTGCGTTTTTCTGGCATGGGACGAACCGCGCCGGCGCTTTGTGGAAAAACTCAAGGCCCTCGAAATTCCCGTGCGCGTGGTGGTTCTCGTGGCGGAAAAGCCGCCGAAGCCGTTTGATCCCGGCCCGATGTCGGATGAGCCGGAACATTTTCACACCCTGGTGGTTGGGCAAATCCAGCAGGGGCTTTCCCTGATTTAGCTGAATATGAAAATGCCGCCATTGCTCATGGGCACTACGCTCCTCTTTTGGGGCTACCAGACGGGCTTTTTGCCTGAAGCCGTGATCATGGCCGTTATTTTGGAAAGTTCCCGGGTCATCAAAGCGCGCTGGGAGTTTTCGGACGATGAGTTCAGCCGTGTTTGGACGTTTTGTTCCGTGCTGCTTTTGGCTGCGATTATCTTTGCCTTCAAGGACAACGGCGGTTTCTCCGGTTTGGGCGAACTCTTCCAGCATCCCGATTTCGCTTCGGAACGCGATGCAGGCAATGCCAGCACGCTGACCGCGGACGCATTATTCCGCTGGCTGCCGATGATTTTTTTCCTTTTCATCGTTGCCCAGACATTCAGCCCGGCCGGCGATGTGCCATTGGAAGCCGTTTCCTTTTATTTGCGCAGCCGGCTCAAAAAAGCGCGAAAACGGGGCCAGGCGATTCCTCCATCCCGGAGGTTTGACGCGTCTTATCCGTATTTTGCGATTTGTTTGTTTTCCGCCGGCGCGGGGCCGCAAAGTGATCGTTTTTACTACGGCCTGTGCATACTGATCGCGTGGGCGCTTTGGCCCTTTCGTTCGCGACGTTATAAATTACCGGTCTGGATTGGCATCCTGGCTTTCGTCATGGTCGTCGGCTTCTGGGGCCAGCGGGCAGTTACCCAGTTGGTCCGCATGGCCGGGCAATATGATCCGCAATTGCTCTCGCTGCTCTGGCATTTGAAACCCGATCCCAAAGAGAACAGCAACGAAGCAGACCTTCATACGGGGAAATTAAAATTATCCGGTAAAATCGTTATTCGCCTGGAGCCTGTGGCCGACAGCCGTCCGCCCACCTACTTGCGCGAGGCCAGTTACCGTAAATTCCAGGAAAACAGTTATGGCGGCCACAAGTCAATGGCGTGGGAGGCAGGCAATACAAACAACGACTACCCGGAAGTTTACGAGACGCCGCGGGACAGTGGGGTTTGGCCGTTGAACGCATCTGCGGTAAACCGGTCGGTAGTCCGCATCTCCTGCTACCTCAACGGCGCCAATCCCAACGATAAATATCCCGATGGGCTCCTCCCGTTGCCACCTGATTGCAACCGGCTGGAAAGTCTCCGGGCTTACTTTGTCTATCAAAACAATATCGGGGCGGTGCTGGCGGAAGGCCCGCACCTGTTAATCTTTGAGGCGCGTTACGGGTCAGACGATATCATGGATGCCCGGCCGGAGGTAGATACGTACGTGACTAATGAAGATTTACTGGTGCCCACCAACGAGGAGCCCGCTCTCCAGCAGGTCATTTCAAAATTAAACCTGTCCGGCAAAAATGAAGATGAAAAGCTTTTGGCTATCAACCAGTTCTTTGCCAACAATTTTACCTATAGCCTCCAGCAGGACGCGCCCACTCCGACCAGCCCGGCATTGGCCCGCTTCCTGTTGCAGACGCGGAGCGGTTATTGCGAATACTTCGCCACTGCCACCGTCCTGCTGCTGCGTCAACTGGGCATTCCTGCCCGCTATGCTGTCGGCTACTACGTTCACGAATCGGCCGGCCATGGTTATATCGTGCGCGAACGCGATGCGCATGCCTGGTGCCTGGTTTGGGATGAAAAGAAACAGGTTTGGAAAAATTTCGACACGACCCCGCCATCCTGGGTGGCCCAGGAACAAAACGCCGGGTCGATGTTCCAGTTTCTGTCTGACTTCCAATCATGGCTTGAATTCCAGGTCCTAAAGTTTTTTGAATACGGACACAGTAATATTCGCGATTACCTTTTCTGGGGGCTGGTTCCTGCGCTGGCCTTCCTGCTTTACCGGATATTTCGCAGCGGCCGGCGGTCGAAAAAAGACGGAGATTTGTCAGAACACATAGACTGGCCCGGGCTGGATTCGGAGTTTTATCAGCTCGAAAAAAGATTGGCCCAACTCGGCATGCCGCGCCAGCCGGGCGAGCCGCTTTCCGCCTGGCTGCAACGGGCCACGGATAATTCTGCTTTAGCCGAATTTAAAGAGCCGCTGGAAAATATTTTGCAGCTCCATTACCGCCATCGCTTTGACCCGCGTGGATTGAGCCCGGACGAACGCCAGGAATTGCGGCGCCAGGTGGAAAGCCTTCTATCTACGGCTTTCGCCCAATAAGACCAAGAGATTAGAGCCGTTTTTTACCGGCGGCTTTGGCTTTCGCCCAGCGCGCCCGGGCGGCGGCGGCGATCTTGGCTTTGGCTGCTGCGCTCAGGGTGCGTTTGCCCTGGCGCGGCGTTGTCGAAGGCCTGGTTGTCTTGCGCGCTTTGGCCCAACGGGCCCGCTGCGCTGCGGCAATCCGGGCGCGGCCGGAAGCGCTCATTCTAAATTTTCTTTTCGGCTCCCCTCCGCCGACAAGCTGGGTAAGTTCATCCTGCAGGGAATCTATTTTCTCCTTTAGGTCTGCGATACGACGCAGTTGCTGGCTTGATAAGTTGATTATAACACTCATTAGAAAACAGCGTGTCAACGGCTGTCGGCGTTAGCAAGCTATTTTTGGCCGTTTGTAAGATGAGGCGGAGAGTAATAATCAACTTGATATGATTAATCCTGGAGTCGATAGGAGACTATAAGACAGTAATTATGTAACTATAACTATGTCCTTCCTGACTAAAGCCTATGTGCGTGCCATTTAAGGCGCCGAAGAATTTGTCGTCGCATTAGACTGCGCTGTTTCCTGCAGGAAATTATTCAGGATGGCCAGATAGCTATCCACTTCCTCGCCGGCATCCGGTCCCATCTGCTTTTTGTATTCCTGCAATTGATTGGCCGCCGATTGCGCCTCGTTCCGCAAATCATTCATGTCAATTTTTCCCGTGCTCAATCCATCAAGCAGTTCGTTAAATTTGCTGACCGCCGCCGGGCTGGCCGATGAGCCAAGGACTTGCGCTTCCACTTGCTGGACCAGGTTGGACTGGTCGTGAATCCCGCGAAACATAGATTGCAAATCCGACATGGAATTTGTCTGCGGATTCTCCGGTGGCGACGCGGAAACAGTGTTAGTAACCGATACTGCCGGCACAGGGATTTTCACCGCTGTTGTGCCAAAGGTAATGTTGGAAACTTTGGCCCGTGATAATGTGATGATACCCACGTTATCATTTTGCAGGGTTAAAATATTGGTGGTTACCGTAAGCACTTTTCCGTTAAGGACATCCCCGTTCTGCATGATGACCTGGTCGGCTCGCGATAGTATTGTCGCGCACAAAACGACTGCAGCGATCAACACGCTTTGCCTGGCCAAGGTTATCATATAGCTACAATAATACGCCGCAGCATAGTCCGCAAATGCCCAAAGGAAATATTTTCGTTGTTACAAAATGGCGTCTTTTCCAAGGCTTTTCTCGACAAACTCCACCCTTCCGGGAATGCTTGCAGCCTAATGGTGCGGTTTCCAGACAGGTCATTAGTTGGTTTCCTATGAAACAATTCTTTTGGACTCTCCCCTTAAACATCATCGGCTGCTTCAAAGGCCGAATGATTATTTGGCATATCATCGCCATTATCCTGACGGTCATCCTCGTCGTTTCCGGTTTTGATTGGGCTTATTTTTGTTTTACCCGCAAGCCAGACCTGCTGGCATGCATGTGGCCGGCGGCGGTCATTGGCCAGCTCATCCCACTGACTGTGCCTTTATACCTTCTTCTCATTGGCAGTGTTACAGAAAAGCCCGGAATGACGCGCACGGGATGGGCCACCGGACAGGCTGCCTTGATAGGCTGGTTCCTGGCTTCCTTCTATAAAGCATTTACCGGGCGCTATCATCTTCCACACGACATTTCCACGGACACCAGCCATATTTTCCGATTTGGTTTCATGCGCGGAGGAATCTTTTGGGGCTGGCCTTCCTCGCATACGGCCACGGCATTTGCCATGGCGGTCACTATTTTTACTCTTTTTCCAAAACAAAAATGGCTGCGGGTGGGCGTAATTCTTTATGCCACTTATATCGGCATCGGTGTTTCGATGACGATTCATTGGTTTTCTGATTTTGTTGCCGGCGCCATCCTTGGAAGCGTCATCGGCGTCACGATTGGGAAAAGTTTCTCAAAAGAAAATCTGCCGGCGAAAATCTAATGGTGCGGAGCGTCAATTTTCGCCAGCCTGCCCCTCCACATTGAGGAAGTGATATTGAAAATATCCGGCCTGGTACATGAAGTAATAATATTTAAACTTATCCTGCGGCAAATTCACGGCACAGTTCTCAAGGTCCTCCGGCTCACCCAGCGCCCGCCAGCTTTCCACCCGGATATCGTTCAGAATTTGCAGCATCACTTCCCGCTTCTCCTGGCTGATTCGGAAAACCTGATGTTTGCCCGACGTTTTGAATTTGCCCGGCTCAACCAGCGCTGCTGATTGCTGTTTCAATTTTTCCCGGTGATCCGCCAGGGATTCGTTAAGTAATTTTTCACGCTCCAGCGCTTCCGGATCGCTTTTCGAAATCTTAACCGGCAACTGCTCCGCGACCGGAAATTGGTCCACCAGCAGGCGCAATGATTTAGCCTCTTGCGAACTTAACTGATATTGGCAGCCCCGGCTGTCTTGTTTGACCAATTTCATTCCGCAGGTTCCATCGTGGCCTGTAATTTATAGCCCTGCAATTGATGTACGTAAAATTCCGCCTTCTCGGCGTTCTCCCGCACCAGCACGCTCTTTCCCTTTTCGTGGACTTCCATCATATGTTTTTCCGCTTTTTGCCGTTCCCAGCCGAAGATCTTCATGAACACATGCGTGACGTAGACCATCAGGTTCACCGGATCGTTCCAGCAGACCACATAGTAGGTTGGCGCAAACTGGTCTTTCGAGCGCGTGTCTTTTTCAATAGTCGGGACAGGCGCTTTGACGGGTTCGGAAACGGGTGGCATGGCGGTCTGGCTTATTTCAATTCGCCCAAATTCCTATGCGGTAATGTCATAAATGGCAAATGAAATTCGCACTGAAAAGCAGGCAGCGCAAATTTCCATGGCGAAATTTGGTAAAATGAATTTTCTGCATTTCAAAACTTTTCCATTGCCTTATACTGCTTGCGGATGCCCAGAAATCAAAAACGCGTCCTCGTCGCCCTTGGCTGGTACGATTACCGGCTGCACCGGGGCATCGAGAAATTTGCCCAGGAACATCACTGGCATCTGTCCGCCAATCTCGCCCGCGAAAAAGTCATTCCCTGGGGCTGGGAAGGCGATGGCATCCTGTCCTGGCTCGGCGCCGGTGATGACCTGGCTGAATTCGTCGTCGATGCCAAAAAACCCACGGTGGACTTCAGCTTTCGCCGCAAGCACCTGAAATTCGCGCGCGTTTTGGAGGACCACGCCCATGCCGCCCAGCTCGTGGCCGAACATTTTCTTTCGCGCGGCTTTGGCCATTTCATGTTTTACAGCGACTCGGACAATTGGTCTTACGACGAGCGCGGCGAAGGATTTATCGAGGCGTTGAAACGTTCCGGCAATCCCTGCGCGTGGCTGCGATGGCATTGCTCGCCCGATTATCGCGACGGCCGCGAGCAATGGAAACGCAGACTCAAATGGCTCGTCGCGCAGTTGAAATCGTTGCCCGGCCCGCTGGCCGTCTTTGCCGCCAATGACGAAAAAGCGCTTGAAGTCCTGGACGCCTGCGAAAGCGCCGGGCTGAATGTGCCCGAACAGGTCGCGATCATTGGCGCGGAAAATTATCTTCTCGCTCCCGACGCCATGCACACGCCCGTTTCCAGTGTAGATACGAACCTGGAAATGCTCGGCTACACTGGCGCGGCGTTGCTGGAGGATTTGATGAACGGCAAGCCCGCGCCTGCCAAGCCCATCCGCGTGCCGGCCGTGGGCATTGTCACGCGCAAGAGCAGCGACCTGCTGGCCGTCAAACACAAGGGCGTGGCGAACAGCCTTCGTTTTATTTGGGAACATTCGAGCCGGCCTATCAGCGTGAAAGACCTGGTGGGCGTAGCCGCTATGTCGCGGCGCGGATTGCACAAGGCCTTTCTCGATACCGTCGGGCGCACGCCCGGACAGGAGTTGCAACGCGTGCGCATTGAGCGCGCCAAACGCCTCCTTGCTGACTCAAATCACAAGCTCGAAGTGCTCGCCAATATGTGCGGTTACCAGAGCGCCAATAGTTTCTGCGTCGCGTTCAAGCAGGCCACCGGCCTCTCTCCCAAACAATTCCGCGACTCGCTTCCCCACTAAATCACGGCGACGTCACACGATAGAACCGCATGCGATTGGTCGCTTTGTGATCGACAAAGAAGAACGGTGAATTCGTCGCGAAGAAATTGGTCAGGCTTACCCATGTCACTGGCGCATTAAGATTGGTGGCCGTCAGGATGTGATAATTGAAATTGGTTTGCAGAATCACGTTGAAGGAGAAACTGCTGCTGCCCGCCTGGTAAGGCCCAGCGAATTGGGCCGATGGCCCGGCAGCCGCGACATAATCCGCGCTGAATTCGCTCGTGTCGCCGCCCGCGGACACCGCTGTGGCACAGATATATTGCCCCGCATAATTGCCCGATGAATTGGTGTAGGCGAACTTGGCGTTGCCGGAGCCGTCGGTATTCACACTGACGGTCCCGAGATAGAACTGGCCCTGACCGTAACCGCTCGAGTCAGGCGATAAATTGCGATAGAGATCAATACTATAAGATTGATTGGGCAGGCTGTTCAGCGTGCCGGCTACTACCGTCACGCTGCCGTACCCGATCGCGTTGGTGATAATGGGATAATTTTGCAAATCATTCGGTCCGGCGGCAAAGCCAACGTGGTTGGGCGTGACACCGTCGTAGTTCAAGTCAATGCCCAGGTAGGTGTTGTTGAAAATGGAGTTGCCGCGGATGGCGTTGTTGGTTGTGTCCGTCTCGAAAAGACTGATCCCGACGGCGTCGCTGAAAGCGATGACATTGCCAGCGCCCGGGGCAATGCCGCCGATAAAATTCCCGCTCGCGCCCGCCTGCAATTCCACATTCGCTCCGTAACCGGGAGCGGGCGGATTACCCAACGCGTTTGTGCCGGTGCTGTCCGTGCCGATCAAATTGCCCTGGATAATATTGCCGCTGGTGCCGGCATCGCTCAGCGTTATCCCGTAAGTGCCGTTGTCCGAAATAATGTTGCGCGCGCCGGTGCTCGTGCCGCCGATGAGATTGCTTTGCGATCCGCCATAGATGGCCACACCCGCGTACACGTTGCCGAGCGGCTTGCGGCCGGTAATGTCTGTGCCGATGTAATTACCCTCAACGATATTCCCGTTGTCACTCGGCCCGACGATGGCCACGCCGATGGAATTGTTTGCCGAGACGACATTGGCCGCTGCCGGCGTAAGCCCGCCGATGATATTGGTGCCTGCGGAATTATCGATATAGACTCCGTCACCGTTGGGGATGGCTTTCGTGCTGTGCGCGTCAGTGCCAATGAAATTTCCTTCGATAAAATTTCCCGTGGTACCAAAGTCAGAAATGAGAATACCCTCATTGCCGTTGCCGGATATGACATTAGCCGCGCCGGCTGTCGTGCCGCCGATAATATTTGCCGTGGAGGCGCCGTACAATCCCACGCCGCTGCCCGAAAGATTCAGGCCATTCGTGCCTGTGATATCCACGCCAATAAGATTTCCCTCGATGATATTTCCGTAGTTGCCGCCAGCGCCGATGACAACATTGTAGAACATATTACCCGAAACCACATTGGCGGCAGCAGGGATGAGGCCGCCGACAATATTGTTATTTGCGCCGTTTTGAATCACCACGCCCGCACTGCCATTGGGCACGGCAATTTTTCCCGATGCATCCAATCCGGCGAAATTACCTTCAACTAAATTATTACTCGTTCCCAAATCAGCCACAAGAATGCCATAAAGAAGATTGCCGGAAGCGACGTTCGCCGTGCCGGCGTTCGTGCCTCCCACCAGGTTCCCCGTCGCTCCGCCCCAAACGCCGATACCGATTTGCGCGTTGGGAACGGCATTCGAGCCGGTGGGATCGGTCCCGACGTAATTGCCCTGCACAACATTGTTCGTCGAGCCGGGTCCCTGGATGATGATGCCGGTATAGGCATTGCCCGAGGCGATATTTCGCATTAGGGAATTGGTGCCGCCGATTGTCATGCCGTGAGCGCCCTGGAAAATATTGATGCCGGAATTGATGTTAGGAACTGCGTTGCTGCCGGTGTAATCCGTGCCGAGGTAATTGCCCTGAATGACCGCCCCGTAAACGTTTGAGTAACTGAGAGCAACACCGTCTTCCAAATTCCCCGAAATCACGTTGCGCGCGCCGGAATTCGTGGCACCAATGATCGTGCCCACCGGGCCGTCCCAGATGCCAATGCCGCTGTAAGTATTGGGCACCGCAGCGGTGCCGGCGGCATTCAGGCCAATATAATTACCGATAATAACATTGGTGTTGCTGTTGGGGTCATTGATTTGGATGCCATAATAGAGATTTCCGCTAATGACATTGCGCTGCGCCGCATTCGTGCCGCCAATGATATTGGCCGATGGCCCGTGCTGAAAATAAATGCCGGAAGCATCATTGGGCGCACTGGTGGTGCCGTCCGGTTTCAAACCAATGTAACAGCCCTGGATAACATTGCTGATGGCGGTGGGACACCACAACTGGATTCCCGTGTAGGTGAAGTTGTCGATCGCCAGCGCGCGCACGGTGCAATTTGTGCCGTATAAATGCAGGCCGCTTACCGGGCCGGCTTCGGGCGAAACCTGCGAACCGTCCAGCGCAATCACAGGATGGCTGGCGTAACCGTTTTGCGTGGTGCCATCAATGACTGTCCCGGCGGTGACCAGCGGCGGCAGTTCCCCTATCAGGTAGATGGTATAAACGCCGCTATTGTAATTGGGGTCGGACGTAGGGATGTTAAACTTGATGGTCGTGCCGGGATGATCGTTCGCATAATAAATCGCCGCACGCAGGCTGCCAAATCCGCCGTCAGCAGTGGTGGTGACGATGTTGGTGAGCGGCGTGGGTGTGGCGCCGTAGAGGTTTGAGACGGAGGCGCGGTCGCCGATGCTCAGGGCCAGGTTGCCGATCTTATAATAAAAATTAGTGTACTGCAGTAACGGGTCCAGCGAATCGCCCAGTCCGTTCGTGAAATCGTACTGGGAGTAATGCATCACGGATTGCAAGTCATACGACCCGAAGGCGATGGAATTGGAATCGATCAGGAATTCCGCCGCGCCTTCGCCATTGGTGCCCCCGTAAATGTTCCCATAGTTGACCGTGATGTAGTTGTTGCGGTCCAGGCGCTGGTGCTCGTGTTGCAAGCCCAGCAAATGGCCTCCCTCGTGGCACATCAACCCGCGCGCCAGCCCGTGCAGCATCATCGTGAAAGGGGTTCCGGACAAACAATAGCCCGTGCCGGAGCCGTCGTTGGTATATTGCAGGAGAACGTAGTTGGCCTGGTTGGTGTAGGGGACAAATTTTACTTTGCCAGCCAACTCCCATTCACGCAGGCCCGCCACGATGACGTTGCTCTCCGTGGCCGAGATGTTGTAACTGGGATCAAGCTTGTAAGGCACCAGGCCGCCCGGCCAAAACACGCTCGAGGGCGATACGCCCTGGAAATAGTTTCCCGCCCGGGCCAGCACTGGCAGCAGCAGGCAGATGCAAATAAAAATGCCTTTTACCGCATAACGACGAAAAATATCCTTGGCAGCCATAGTCATCCTGGATGTTCTGATTTAACGGGATTTATCTATCCCAATGTATAAGGATTTTCCCTTGCATGTGGCGTGTTGTCAAGGACACAGCGTGTGTGCCCAATGCCCGACGCTAAAGCGCCGGGCTAATTTCTCGGATGTCCCTTCTGGACAAGCGTGAACAACTCGGAGTCAAGTTCCAGTTGCCAAACTTGAGCGGTAATGGTTGATAGTGGATGGCAAACCGCCTTCGCAAGATGGCGGCAGCCAGATGGTTCTTTGACATAGTGAGGCGGAATTGAAAGAGGGCGAAAGCGGCGATGAATCGCCGCACTCCATACGCTTTGCGAGGACGTTTGACTTACAACCGTCGCGGTAGCGTCTGGAGTGCGTGTGCTTTAGCACCGCTTTTCTGACACTATTTCTACTGCTGATGAATTAACCCAAATCAAGCCTTCCGGCAAAAACCAAACTAAAAACAAACCAAAACAGGCCAAAAATTTAAACCAATTTAAACCTGTTTAATTCTATTCAAGCCTATTCAAGACCCCCGGGGGGGGCACATTGTGCCTTTGGGGAGGAATTGACCGTTAAGCGAGAGGGCAAAATTGCGAAACGAACCCAATTTCGTGTTGTTGGTGTTTTTCGTGGTTAAAATCATCTTCCGGAAGCCTACGGAAGGCTACGGAAGGGGGGCGGGGCATGTGGTCAGCGGATGGGTGACAGTTTTTGGTCAGCGGATGGGTAACACTTTCCCGGCAATATGCCTTGGAAAACGACGTGTCCGAAGGAACAGCGATGGAGATTTATCCAGGAGTATCTCCGTC
>DATJXK010000219.1:0-13298 GCA_035500235.1 Pseudomonadales bacterium
GCTCATGGCTTGGTTGGCCGGCCTGGGGTTATCAAAATTTGCCGGTAACCCAGTTGATGGGTGAAGTAGGCAGCTCTGACGTTTACACCAACTCCTTCGTGATTCCCAGGGGAAGTTCAATCTATATGACTTATAAGTATAGCTACAACGGAGTTGACGATGAAAATGGTTCTGGCACCAACCATATACGTGAAATTCGTTCCTACGGTCCCGTTTACAACTTCCCGCAGGATGTCTGGTCATGGACTGTGCTGCAACCTAACAACGGAAATCCGTACCCACTCGCGGGCCTTGCAGTCACCAACATCGTCGAGCCAGACTTTGGATACCTCACGATGGGGGCTCCGTCCGCTGGACACGTGCCCATCAACTGGCTGGGCCGGCCGGCGGTCTACCTGCAAAATACGACCAATCTCCAAAACAAGGTATGGAATAACCTTAACGGGACGGATGCCACTCAATCCACCAATTGGCCCAATGCGGGAGGAATTCAATTCTTCCGTTTGATGAAATTATAACGGTAGAGGGGAAGACGAATAGACCATCATGAAAAGGCTTATATCAAAAGCGCCGCCCAAGTGCGCTTTTACCTTGATCGAGTTACTGGTCGTCATCGCTATCATTGCCATCCTTGCGGCCATCCTGCTCCCCGTCCTGGCGCAAGCCAGGATGCGGGCCCAGGTGGCCTACTGCATGAATAACAACCGGCAATTGGGCATCGCATGGTTGATGTATATCAATGACAACAATGAGTATCTCCCCGACAATTGCGACCGAAATACGGCTGTATCAGGCAACGAAAAAACCAAGAACTGGATCTGTCCAGGCTTGGCGGGCGGGAATGTTCCTGTGTTAGATTGGACGGCTAGCTCCGCCAATTTTAACACCGGGCTTTTGACCTTCGACCAGCAGGCTATGGGAGTTCATTCTGTGGCCGAACTTGGACCTTACGTCGCCAAACAGGTCAAAATCTTCGTTTGCCCGGCCGATACTTATCTTTCGCCGACTCAACACGGCCCGTCGGGAGTCGCGGCGCAGCAGCAATACTCCATCTCAACCCGCATCCGCAGTTGCGCCATGAGCGGAGCCATGGGTGGCGGTTCCAAATACTTCAAGGGTACGTGGCCGGCATACTATCAGGTTGTAAAAAGCTCATTCATGCACTTCCCCGGTCCCTCGGATTGCTGGGTGACCACCGATGAACATCCTGACTACAACGACGATTGCGCTCTCTTTGTCAACCCTGCGGATGCGAACACAGCCACCAGTGACAACCAATTCACCGAACTGCCTGGCAGCATGCACTCTAAATCCGCCGGCCTCTCGTTTGCCGATGGTCATTCGGAAATGCACAAGTGGCAGGGCGGCGTCGATACGCCAGGGGTTAAATACTTAACATACGGCCCACAAATCAGTACCGGCTCGGATGTAGGAGCCCAAAGAGATCTCGCCTGGCTCGCCTTGCACACGCCGGCCAATTGATTTAAAAGCTTTTTGAGCCCCATGGTAAGCAGCGACTTTTCCTATCAATTCAAGATTCAGGAGTACGATAGACGTTCCATTCAGTAATTGCCGGGCAGATATTGGATGCTATTCGCGAGCGCCACATTTAGCTTCCTTTCAAGCCCTGTTTTCCATTCCCCAAATCCACGGATAGTGCCACAGTCGTCCCTTGGCGAGGTGTGCTTTGAACATCCAGTTTGGCACTCATGGCCGCCGCCCGGCGGCGCATGTTGCCCATGCCATTCCGCCAGCCTTCGGCAAGCGAGCCCGGGTCAAAACCTTTGCCGTCATCAGCCACAAGAATTTCCAGCATCTGTCCGGACAGTTTTGACTGCAAGCGAACTTCCCTGGCTTTCGCGTGTTTGAGCGCATTTGTAAGCGCTTCCTTGACGATCAAAAAAATGTTGTGGCGCATATCGGGCGGCAATGGCAACGCGGGCAAATCCCCTGGCAAATCCAAACGACAATGCGCGCTATTGCCATCGAAAAGTTCATTCGCGAAATGGGCGATATAATCCATCAGGCTTTGCAGCGTGTCGCTACCCGGACGGACGGCCCAGACAATTTCTTCGAGGGCGCGCACGGTCTGGTCCGCAGCTTGTGAAAGTTTGTTCGCATGAATTTCCACCTGTTCAGGGCTCTCTTTATCTGCCTTAACAAGCCCGCTGAGAAGCGAAAGCCGGGTGAGCGAGGAGCCTAATTCATCGTGCAAATCCTGCGCGATGCGGGCGCGTTCGCGTTCGAGGGTGCGTTCCTGTTCGGCACGCTGGATCTGGCGCTGATATTTTCGCCCTTCGATGACGCGCACCGTGGCGCCGACCCACACAAGCAATGCGGCCGCGGCGAGGGACAGGAACCACCAGGTTTCCCAAAAGCTGACGACCACAAAATCGTTGAAGGAAGTGGCAATGGCCATGTCGCTGAAATTCCATCCATTGCCACCGTCGTGCTGGGGTCCACCGGTGCCGCCGTGCCGAAGCTGGATTTGATCGAAGCAGGCATTGGCCTTGAACCGAGTGGTGATGTCCGACGGCTGATTTTCCTCCGTCCAGCCATGTGTCAAGTGTGGATCCAGCCAAACGGTTACCAGGGCATCGGCGCCGGGAATATATTGCACCTTGAAGACAATCGTGCGGGGATGGCTGTGGCTCGGCAATTCGTACGGCCGGGTCGCGCTCATCGGCGCGGCTTCGGGATTCGCCGAGTGCAAATTAAATTCCCCGGAGTCGTTGATAGAGGAATCATCGTTAGGAGACTTGTTCATCGGCCCGGTCTCTGCCGTATAAGCGGCCGAATAGCCCCAGGCTTCCAGCGCATTGCCCACACCCAGTCGCAACTGGTTGGTTTGCACTAATTCGAACAATGCGTAATACGCTTCGTCGGCCGGGTCTGAGAGCGGATCCACGCGAAATTTGAAATAAAGAGCGTCGTTTGCCTTGTCATCGCGCTTGACCTGCCCGTCCATAATGACCATGGATGCGTTATGAACCACACGCGAGCGGAGATCGCTCCACAGAATAACAGCATGCGCCGGCGGACAGAAAGCCATGGCTCCAAAGAGGAGCGCCAGGATGATCGCAGTGTGGTAATGTCCGAATCTCGAATTCATTTGGACTTCAACATAAGCCGTGTGGGCGTGCCAAAATATGCAGCCAATTTCCGGCGCGCACAAGTCGCCCATTTCGTGAAGCATATTTGTGCGGGTTGCCAGTGACGCGGTTCTTTGGCAATTAGTTGGGATGTTCATTCGCAAATATGTTTGGCCCATTGTTCTGGCCGCGTTCTTATGCACCTGGCACAGCCATGCACAGGACGAGCAAAACTTCTCCGTCCAACACCTGGTGATTGGAAATGTCCGTATTGAGCCCATTTCCGATTCATTGGTCCGCCTCGAATTGAAAGGCCCCGAAGGTTTTGAAGACCGCCAGACGTTCCATATCGTCAACCATGATTATTGGCCGGGCATAGCCTGGGAAGGCGAACGACTGACCAACAACGGTGTTACCGAACTTAGAACTGCCGGTTACATTGTTCGGGTTCCGCTGAATGCAACATCGCTGGACGGTGTAACGGTACTCTCGACCAACGGCGACGTGCTTTATCGTTATGACAGTAAGCTCGAAAATAATCGCTGGCTGCCCGCGCCATCTGATCATCCGCAGGTTTGGTGGTTTGCCGATATGCCGCGCATTGTGCCGCCAAAGTGGGGACTCACGCCGCCGCCGAGTCCCGCAACCAATGGTGGCTGGGATTTGAGCAACGATGCGCCGGATGTTTATGTCTTTGTTCCGCATGGTGATTACAAACAGCTTCGCTCGGATTTCCTGAAGCTGACCGAACCAAGCGAAATGCCGCCGCTTTATGCCTTTGGCGCGTGGGACAGCCGCTGGTACGATTATAGTGAAGCCACAGCGTTAAAGCAGATTGACGATTATCGCGCGCATAAAATCCCGCTCGATAATCTCGTGGTGGACACCGGCTGGCGGCAGGGCGCGTCCACGGGTTATCAGCCGAACACGAATTTGTTTCCCGACATGGCGCGATTTCTCAGTGAAGCGCATGACAAACACGTCCATGTCATGTTTAACGACCATCCTGAGCCGGTCACGAAAGTTCCGCTCAGCCCGGAGGAACTGGATTATCGTTTCAGCAGCTTGTCCGGTTTGCTGAACGACGGCCTGGATGTGTGGTGGTACGACCGCAATTGGATGGTCCATCTCGTGCCGGTGCCGGGTATAAACAAAGAGGTCTGGGGCATGATGCTTTATCACGACACGACTGCGAGCGTGCGCCCGGATCAGCGCCCAATGATCATGGCCAACGTAGACGGCATTGATAACGGTTACCTCAAACGCCCGATGGATGTAGCAGCACATCGTTACCCGATTCAATGGACCGGCGATATCGGACCGGATTACGACTTCCTCCGTCGTGCCGTGGAGAATGCAGTTTTTTCCGGTGTGCAATCGCTTTTCCCCTACGAGAGCGATGACCTGGGCGGCCACGTGGCCAATCCTACGACGGAGCAATACATCCGTTGGATCGAGTACGGGGCGCTCTCGCCGGTGTATCGTCCGCATTGCACACATAACCTGGAGCGCATGCCGTGGGCATTCGGGCCGGAGGCAGAAACGGACGCGCGCAATTATATCAATATGCGTTATCGCCTGCTGCCAGTGTTTTATGCTGCCGCCCATGAGAATTATAAAACAGGCGAGCCACTGCTGCGTCGGCTGGATCTTGATCATCCGGACCATCCCGAAGCGCGGCGTAATGACGAATATCTGCTCGGCAAATACATCCTCGTCGCGCCGGTGTTGCAAGGCTCGGTGCAAACGGTTCCGGCCGAGTGGCTGGATGCGAATGACCAGATCGGATTAAAGGGCGAGTATTTTTCGAATGCTGACCTTTCCGGCGATCCGACCTTCGCGCGGACGGATGCTCAAATCGATTTCAACTGGGACAAGAAAAGTCCGGCGCGGGATTTTCCGCGCGAGAATTTTTCGGTGCGCTGGACGGGCACAATCGAAGTGCCTCCATCGGTGGGTGACGTGAAACTTTCCACGATGGCAGATGACGGCGTGCGCGTATGGATTGACGGCAACCTCGTGATTGACGCTTGGGGCGCGCACGATTCCGCCACCACCGAAGCCGATGCTATATTGAAGGCCGGCGCGCCGCACCAGATTCGCATTGAGTACCAGCAACTCCAATTCAACGCGCGTATTCGATTGCTTTGGCGTTCGGTGAATTCGCCGGATGCAACGCGCGTAGCGTGGATTCCGCCGGGGCAATGGATTGACGCGTGGAACGGAAACGTGATCATCGGGCCGACGACAGTGACGAACCATGTGCCGCTGAATCAAATTCCGCTTTGGATCAAACAGGGCGCTGTCCTGGCACTCGCGCCGGAGATGGATTACAGCGGGCAAAAGCCGTGGGACCCGATCACCCTTGATATTTATCCCGACCCGGGCGTGGCTAATGGCGCGACGTTGTACGAAGACGACACGACGACAACGGCCTACGAACACGGGCAGTTCCGCACGACGGACATTATGGCTTCCACAACGCAAGGGACGGATAAAACGGTGCGTGTGGTCATCCTGCCGGCGAAGGGCAATTTTGCCGATGCAATTAAAACGCGCTCGTGGGAGGTGCGGATTCATATGCCGTCGAACTGGCCGAAGAACCTCACCGGCGGCGAGACAGCCATTAACGGCCTGCGTATCAGCGACCAAATTTCGCACCCACCGCACGCCCGCTCGGAAAAGGCGATGCCCTTTGGCGACGCATCCGGCGCGCCGGATGGCGCTGTGCTGGAAGTAACGCTGCCGCCCGCGCCGGTGACGCAGAAGCAGTCGGTGGAGATATCGTTCCAGGCGGGGAAGTAGCCATAGAGGCACAGAGCCCCGGGGGAACCCTTGAACAGGCTTGAATGCCCTTGGACCACCTTGAACAGGTTTGAAACTTTTAAACGAACTCCGAGTTTCGGGTCATTCAATTTTTGGCCTGTTTTGGTTTGTTTTCAGTTTGGTTTTGGCCTTGAGAGAGTTGATTTGGGTTAATTCAACGGCTGGTCAAAACCGTGAAAGAAAAGCGGTGCTAAAGCACACGCACTCGAGACGCTCCGCAACTGTTGTAAGTCAAACGTCCTCGTATGGCGATGATCGCCGCTTTCGCCCTGTCAATTCCGTCTCATGATGTCAAAGAACGCCACAATCACCATAGCCATGGCAAAGGAGGCAACGGCCATTTTACCATAAAATTTTTAGGCTGGAACGGAAACTTGACTCCTAGTTGTTCACGCGACGTGAGGTTTCAATTTTCAATCATTGCGCCTCACTTAATCGTCGCCGTCGTTTTCGCTCGTGGTTCAAACGCCAGCTCCACATTTTGAAGATTGCCTTTGACGCGACGTTCCAGGCCATCCTCCAGCCACTCCAATATTAAAGCCAACCCAAAATACTACAATACCAGGAACCGACCTATATATGACGCGTAGTTGTTCACGCTGCCCGACCCATTTTGGGGTTCACGGATCACGCGGGCTTTGCATAAAGGACAAATTGATAAACAAATTCTTTTTCGTATCCCATTCCAGATTTTGATCATTCGGGATAGGATTAAAATAATACGTAAATATAACTGTACATGTTTTGGAGTTTCTCGGATCTAAGGAGATGTCACCAACGATCTTGCCATAATGAGCTGACACAATCTGACCCTCGTGCCGCAGTGTGCGTACTCTGAAAAAATAACCCACATCGCGTCTGTAAGAGTTAAAATTCGCCGTTATTTTCTGGCTGATATTGGTTATATATAGATCGCAAGATGCGACGTATCCTGATTCAGGCGCAGAACGGTCCCATCGGAAAATAGAATTCGTGGCTATCGGTGGTGATGCCATTGCCAATAGACCAGCACCTGGCTCACTAAATGTCAATTTCGCCTCGGCATTAAAATTAAACCTGTTCTTATATTCTTTGTGAACCGTAAATATAAAATCTGACTTCACTCCATTTCCAAACGGAGCAACCCAATCCCCCTTTTCCAGATCATATCCACAAGGTTGATCAAGAATGGGAATATCTGTTTGCACTTTTTTTGCGTATAAAGCTACAGGGTTGCCGATCCGACGAAGAATTACCGTATTCGTTTCATTCCACGGCATCCATTGATTAAGCGTTTTATCAAATGTTCGAAAAATAGGAGTTGCTGCAAAACCCAAATAATATCCCTGCTTATTAATCGTTGAACCGATTCCAGACATTTCACAATGGCCTTCGCCAGTAAATAAACCATTGGCATCTGTTACACCTTGTGCGCTGCTATGTCCGAAACCAAACGATACATTTGCGTTCCCTACCGGGGTTAGATCTTCACTCACTACCTTTACTGTAAATTTGGCTATTGGCAGCTCAGAAATGTTTGTAACGTCGGCCACCGAATTTATGGCAATTGACGCTACTAACGTTATGATCATTGCTGTATTTCTTTTCATTGTTCGTTAATGGAAATGACTGGGTCGTAAAATCCGCATAGAAAGCGGGGGTTTGATTCAATTCCGCTTACCTACACTCGCGGCTGCGGCAACTTTTTTAACATCGCTGCCGCGGGTTCGTACTCCTGTGCTGCTGCGGTTTCAAAACATTTTCGGGCGCCGACGGCGTTGCCAAAAACATGATAAAACACGCCAAGATTATAGCTGGCTAAAAACGTGCCGGAGCCCCAAACGCTTTTATATTTGTCGGTCTCGCCCAGCGCGAGGCAGCGCTGGAAGCTTTGCTCAATTTTTGGCACTTCACCGGCGTAGCGCGCCGGGTTGCTCCGGATCAAGTTCATGTAAAACAATCCGCGCGCGAGATAATAATCAGGAAAATCCTGCAAATCGTTTTCTGACCTGGCCATCGCCTCCAGTCCAGCATCGAATTTTTTCAATGCCATGGTTGCGTACAGCAAATCCACCACAACATTCGGCGTAAAGGAATCAGCCGGCTTCAGCCCGGCAAAGGATTTCTGGAGGCATTGAAACGCATTTTCAGTTTGGTCCAGTGACGTGTATTCGAGAGCGAGCTGGTAAAGCAGATATGGGTTATCAGGGTCGCGCTCCAGTTCGACGGATAATAATTTTATATTGCGATCGGACTTTTGCGTTTCGAGGTAGCCGTCGTGCCACAATTCACCATGCAAATTCATTCGTGGCAGCGGTGAAACGATCTGTTCGTGGATGCATCCCTGGAAATGGACGCCGCGCGGGAATAATCGCGAGACAAAACTTTGCGAGCGCAAGGTGCTGCCGTTGCGCCGAAAGTCACTCACGATTTTCAAACGGCCAATGGCAGGCCGTTGTTGAATGAATTCGCGAATTTCTTGCCCCAGCATTTCGCTGGCGGATTCGTCCGCGTCCAGAACCAGAATCCAATCTCCTGTGCACTGGTCGAGCGCATAATTTCGGGCGGCGGAAAAATCATTTACCCAGTCAAAATGAAAGATTTTGGCCCCGAACTTTTTCGCAATTCCGACGGTGCCATCGGTTGAACCTGTATCAACGATGACGATCTCATCCACGATGGAACGAATGATTTGCAAACAGCGCGCAAGGCAGCGCGCTTCATTTTTGACAATCATCGCCAGCGATAATTGGGGCGGCAAGGCAGGCATGGGCGATGGGTCAGCAATAAATCACCAATGATTGGACGATGGGCTGGATGCGGTTATGGTTCAAAACTTTTTCGATATAAGTGGCATTCAATTGCCGGCCTTCCGGCACGAGCAGCAGGCCGTTGTAAGTATAAATTCCCTTGGCGAGCACCATGCCCGGCCGCAAATCCGCCAGCATGACCTGCCGTTCTTTTCTGGGAACGACCGCAATCGTCTGGGCGCGCAAAAAGGCGCGCACCGCTTCAGGGTCAAAGGCGGTGCCGGAACCGGCTTTGACCCGTTCCACGGCGTCGGCATCGGACAACGGGCTGGAAGCGTAAGCCACGGCGACAGCCAGCAATCGCGCGAGCCAGGGAATATTCGATTCGGCCAGTTGATCCGGATAACCACTGCCATCGTAGCATTCGTGATGAGCGCGGATAATTTCACCCACCTTATCGAGGTGGCCGCCGAAGACCGCGAGTTCCTGGCCGAGGATGGGATGCTGTTCAATCAGCGCTTTTTCCGCCGCGCCCAGGGTGCCGGGATCCTCCTGCCAATGCTTAATAATCTGCCGGGGCACCCCCACCAGGCCAATGTCATAAAGCCATGCGCTGGTCTTAAGCGTATGGGCGTCTTCCGTGCCGAGCTCCAAAACTTCGGCGATGGACTTGCAAAGCTGGAACACGCGCCGGGCCTGGTTGCCCAGTGTGGGATAAAACGTCTGCATCGTATGGACGCAAATTTCGATGAGATGACTCAGGTTGTGCTCCAGGGCGGCATTCAATTCAGCAAGCTGCTGGTTTTTCTGGGCGACGAGTTTGACCTGCAGCTCGAGCGACCGGTTCAAATCAACCAGTTGCTCGTTCATGGATTGAGTCACCTGTTGCAGGCGCTCGTTGTGGGAAATCAATTCATAGCGGTGAACGCCATTTTTCACCGTCGCCAAAAGCTCCTCGCGCAGCCATGGCTTGACGACAAACCGGAACACCTCGCCTTTGTTAATGGCCTCAATGACGGTGTTGAGCTGCAGGACACCCGTAATCAAAATGCGGGCGGCGCAAGGCTGTAATTCACGGGCTTGCGCCAGCAACTCAAGGCCCGAAAGTTTGGGCATGCGCTGGTCCGCCATGATGACGGAAAACTTTTGATTTTTGAGCGCTTCCAGCGCGGGCTCGGGGTCGGTGAAGCCAACTGTTTTGCAACCGATTTGGGCCAGATCATCCTGCAGGAGAGCCAGCACCGAAGCTTCGTCATCCACTACGAGGATGGGATCTTCAACATGGTGGGTGGTGTCCAGTTCTTTCATGCCTCACCCATACAGTTGGATTACGAAAAAGAAGTCCACGCAGCCGGACGCTCCATGACATACGAGCCCTGGAGCCGTTTCAAATTGCGGCCGGCCTGTTCAAGTTTTTCGCGCTTAAACAAGGCGGCAGCACGGGCCGAACTAAGAAGTTTTTTATTGGACTCAAGGAGTTTCATCAAATCCAAAATCATCATGCGCAGCTCATTTTCTTTTGCCGCACTATCCAGCTTCTGCGCTTTCCACTCATTGCGCGCCTGCAGCGTCAGGCCGGGAATAAACGATTGGATTTTTCGGGTAATCGCCTGGCACTCCAAAAGAAAATTCCAGTCGCGCTTTTGGATTGCGCTATGGCCCGCCCGGGCGAGGCGATGCCATTCCTGATAAGCGCCGAATAATGCCCGTTCCGCGCTCATGCGACCCTCAAGGCGTTGGGTTCCTCCTCGCCCTGCTTGCTCAGCATGGCGGCCCACGAATCGCGCAACGGTCTCAGGTGACCAAGCACTTCGTCCACGCCATCCCGGTTTTTCTTCAGGTTGCTTTTGAGGAGGAGATCTTCGAAATAAACATAAAGCCGGCGGAGCGTAGCGGCCAGTTCGCCGCCTTCTTCGAGATTAAGCGAGCTATTCAACAAGCGGATGATATCGATCGCACGCCGCAAATTATTATGGATTGCCTCATTGCGTTCACGCGGGTCCGTGTATTCAAAACCAGCCAAGGCGGTTTCCATGGCGCCCAGCGCACGGTCAAAAAGCATCAGGATCAAGACACCCGGCGGTGCCGTTTGCGCGGCGATTTGAGTGTAGGATTTCAACGGGTTGGCAATGTGCATAACGACAAGGGAAATTTCTTAGCCGGCGGGCTGGGTTTTAAGATTTTGAGCAAGGACACCGGCGACCTGATTCAATGTCTCGTCCGAAGGATAATTGTCATCCGACAACAACGCAGCCGCCCGGTCCACTGCGTCAGGACGAACCGTTGGACTTTCTTTCAACATTTGCTCTAAAGCCTGTGTGTATTGAAACGACATGGTACTACTCGCCGGTGGCGCGGACGCCCGGCGGACGGGGGATTGACTCACTGGATTGTTCCCAGAGAGGCCGGCATTAAACTCAACCTCCATAAATTTTTATTACCTTAAATAAAGAGTCATCACATTTGCGCCGCTCAACTTACTATCGGTTGGCAGGCTAATAACTTTAGATCAACCTTACCTAGGAGGAAGGGTAGCCAGCAGGTTTGCCAGGGAATATTCCGCGAAAAAACTGGGGGAATGCAGGATCTTCCACTGGTCATCCAGGGCTGAACGGGTGGGCGTATCAACGCACCAGGCCAAAAACGAATAGGTGTTGTACATGAAATTGTGGTGCGGCTGGCGGGATTTCTCGAATCGTTCCGCGTCCTTGGCAACATCCAAATTGCCGGCGTCAAAGATTTCATCGGCTGACCAGATAATTTTTCCGGTGGCGGCATCGGTCAGTTTAAATCGCCATCCGACTGCCAGCGGGTCATTGGGCCGAAACGTCGTCAGGTCACAAAATAAAACTCCGTCACACCCATAGACATTTCTCAAGTTGCTAAAAAAATCCGGCGGCAAAGTTTCGGTACCGTTCCAACTTAATTGCCCGGTGCAAGTGCGCAACTGTTGAGGCGTAATGGCTATCACTTCAAATCTGCCGACTTTGGTCAGTTCGGATTGCACAACCGGGTTGAGCGTCCGGCATCCCTGGGACAAGTCGTTAAAATTAACGTCTGAATTTTCACACGCGAGCGGCAGAACCAGCACCCGCTTCAAACTCGCGGGCAATGTCTTGGACGAAACATAAACATTGGCGGTGGGCAGGCCGGTATTATCGGCGAATACTTCCCGGCCGCAAAAGGCAAATGAGGCAACGATGCATGATGTGAGGAAGAGATGTTTCATAGGGAATTAAATACTTCCGTTGGTGATTTGCTCAGAAAGATAGGTGAGTTCCTGGTTGGTTTGGGACTCCGCCTGCTCCATGGCCTGAAACTCACTCGTCCACTGCGCTTCATCGGTAGTGATTTTTTTGTTCAGGTTGGAAATTTGAGTGGTGAGATTCGTGCTTTGCTGAGTCAGGCTGGTTTGATGATTCGTGATCGTGCCGTTGGTGCCGATGGCATCGTTGAGATAATTATTAATTTTGGTAGCTATCCCATTAGTCGGGTCATTGAACAGCGTGCTGACGGCATTCAGATTATCCGACACGGCGTTGCTCAGCGTCGTCGTGTCCACGGACAGCGTATTGTTCTTGCCGTTCGACGTGATTCCCAAATCCGACAACATGCTGACGACATTTCCGGACAGCGCGGGCACAGCTGAGGCCATGAGGGAACGCAGGCTGGTCACCAGTTGAGAAGATGTTTGGTCGGCGGTGAGCGTGCCCGGCGTCACCGTGCCATTGGAGGCGGTGGTGACCAGTTGCTGGGCGCTGATAAACGATTGCACGCTGTTATAATCCGTCACGAATTGCTGGATGGCTGACGTGATCGAACTGGTATCACTGGTCACACTCATGGTCACAGTCCCCTTTTGCAGGGCGGTGACAGAAAGTCCCGTGATACTGGAACTGGCCGGCGTAATCGTGTTTGACTGGCTGACCAATTGCTGGCTGCCGCCATTCATTGTGTAAAGCAAATTGGTGCCGTGCTGCAAGGTGCCGCCGGCGAAGCCCGTCGCGGTCAGAAAATTGCCGGTCACGTCCTGGGCCGAAATCCCAACGTCACCCGTGGTATTATTCGTCAGCATGAAACGATTATCGATTGAGTCATAGGAAGCGGTGACGCCTGCGCCGGAACTGTTGATACTGGCGAGAACGTTTTGAATGCTTTCCGTGCTGGCGTTGTAATTGATCGTAACACCGTTAATCGTGAACGCTCCCTGGCCGCTGCCTCCATCAGTAATCGCGGTGGATAAATCGGCATTGGCCATGGTTCCACCCAGTTGCACATGCCCGAGGGCAGATGTGCTAGTGACGGAATCGGTGCCGTTGTTATATAATTGCGCGACCTGAAGGAAATTGCTCGTATCTGCCGCACTGCCCAGGACTACTTCGCTATTGTCACTGCTGGCCAGCGTGATTTCATCGGTCGTGGCATTGTAACTGGCGGTAACTTTATTATTCGTAGCCGTGGCGATGGCATTAAAAACGTCCTGAAGCGAATCCGTGGTGGAAATCTTGACGGTATCGCCATCTACGGTAAATGTTCCGGACGTAACCGGAGTCGCAAACCCGGCCGTGCCAATGGTAGTACCGCTTAGGTTGCCGCCGGGGGCGATGGGTTGAGCCAGACCAGCGCCGTTGACCTGAGTGGCCCCGTTGAG